>JAAFHR010000001.1 GCA_013298455.1 Betaproteobacteria bacterium
ATGCAGCACGCTTGATGTTGCTGCGAACAAGATTACCGCTGCCGTGGAGACACTCAATCTCGCTATTTGCATCGCTCGCATGAAATTTCCTGTGTAAAGACGTAAGTTGCTGTGCCCCCCGACCAGGCTATTCTAATCGACAGACTAGTACAACTAACTATCCCAGCTGAGTGGTCAATTGAGGGCGATGCAAAAAAAAGGCGAGCCGCAGGCTCGCCTTTCAGGGTTACTGACACCGAAGTGTCAGCTTGTCTTAGAGTCCGCGCTGAATACGTGGATCAGACACAGAACGCGTGAAGCGATGACCGTAAGCAGCCGCGAAGCTGGTAGAGGCGTTAGCCGTCTTCAGCTGTTGCACTGCGAAGCCAACTACTGGCAATCCGTAGTAAGTTGTTGCGTTGCCCGTTGAAGGCGCGGCCGTGCTCTGGAGGTTGACGATCATCGTATTGCTGTTGGCCAGCATGTGGTACGAAGCCGATCCAGCGGTTCCACCTGGTGGGAACGTCAAAGTTGCCCAGCCGCCCTCTTTGCCCGAACCATCGGCTACAGTTACGCCTTGGTTTTGAACAGCGTTGACCAGGTTAAAGAAGTTCTTCGAACCCAAAACGTTTGACTTCGCTGGATCCTTGATCTTACCGAAACCGAGCACGTTTGCTTCGTAGCACAGTGATGCATTAACAGTCAACAGCGAACCGCCGCCGTCGCCCGCTCCTGCCGCACAGTCGGCTGTGTCGCCTTCTGGACGTGGCGAGAAGTCGTCTTCGGTAACACTGGTCGCCGAGTACTCTTCACGGTCAAAGTCAGCCACAGAGAAATCGTCTTTCGACGTTTTCTTGTTCCAAACGCTTTGGAATGGCGCGATTGCCTTAGTCAACGACGTAGGGTTCGTGTAGAACCGCTTCGTTGGCATCGTCAGAACCCAATCCGTACCAATGAGGTTGGAATTCAAATGCGCGTACTCATTCATGACCTTGTCGACCATGAGCGTTGCCGTGACAGAGTCACGACCTGCGTTAGCGCCAGTCCAGTTCGAAACGTAAACGTTTGAGCCGATCGACACGACCGAGTTGTAAGCACCCTTAAGACCACCGGCCAAGTTTGGATCGACCGAACCAGGCTGCGTGTAAATGACGTCTTCGTTCCAGTCAGCAAAAGCAACGGCGTTGTAGCCGCTGTTTGTGCCAGCACCTGGATTTACGATGCTGCCAGAGCCAAACAGGCCACCGGTAGGATCATTCAGGGCCTTACTTGCTAAGACGGCGGTATGACCGACCAACTTACATGCTGGAGTCCAGCTGTTTGCTGAGGTGTGCTTTACGTCTTTCCAAAGATCTGATTCTGAATCGATATCGGCCATCTCGAGCATTTCGAGGTAGCCTTCGTTGGTGCGATCCAAGCCAGCATTCGCGCCGCCGTCGATCTTGTAAGCATCGTTACGGAAGGCAACGCCGTTAGGCTTGTCACGGAACGAAGGATTGGTGCAGCTACGATCGCTAACGTAAAGCGCTGCGCCGCCCACCGTTGGGGTGATGCCGGGAGCAAAGTACGAGCTCGCCGTCGCGGAAGCAACCAAGCCCGTCCATACGTCTTTCGGCGAAAGGAACAGGTTGAAGTCCAATACCTCTTGCGAGTTCTTGCCTTCAAGGAAGCGAACTTTAACGATCTTAGCTTGATCCGAAGTGTTTACTACAGACAGAAGCGTGCTGTTGCCATCACGGACGGTGTAGTAAGGATAAATCAGCGCTTGACCGATACCATCTGCGTTAACGTAAACCGCGTTTGCGGCACCTGCCAACGCAAATGCACTTGCGCCTGCTACCGCTACCGCGAGCGATTTTTTCTTAAATGTATTCATCTTAGATTTGACTCCTCTGCTTGAGATTTTGAGTGATCACTATAGAACCAACAGCAATAGTTATTTTGTGGTACTGAGCGAATGATACACGAGGCTCGCTGCGGCTGTCTAGTCTTTATTGCCTAACAAAGAACACGTCGCCTTCTTCCAGCACCCAACGCTCCTGAGCCGGAACAGCAACCTGCCGCCCGCTTACCCGCTGCATCGCTACCGTTACCATCACCTCTAGGTTTACGGTACAGCTTGTCGCAGCGCACTTTACATCGACAACTTTAGCATTTGCCGCGCGCAACGAATCCACGTGGCGCTTGATCATCGCCTCGGGATAGTCGATTCGGGATGCCTTGGAATAGAGCGCAAACGCAGCACTGGTGCGGCCTGCGATCGCATCTGCCCAACGCTGTGCAGCGCGCTCAGCGGTGCGCTTTTCCCACTTGGCAGCATCATCGGCCATGGATACTGGCACCGACGTGCAACCAGAAAGCTGAGCAACCGACGCAAGCGCCACGAGCGCTGCAATTAGGGTTGCACGTGAACAATTTTGAGTTCCAATGTGTGTTGTGTACATACAACAGTCCTGAGTTATTGTGAGCTCTTTTGCTGCGTCACGCCGCCCGCATCGAGCCGAAGCGAACGCGCGAAGTCAGCCGGAATGGCCGGAGTGGGCGGTTTGGCGTCTAAGCGCAAGTTTTCTGCGCGCCGAGCCGCTTTGACTTCAGCCGACGACGGCTGATCGAGTGTTCCGACGGCTGGCAAGAGCATCTCGATGTTTTGCATCTTTCGTCGCAGCTCGTCAACGGCGTCGCGCGTGTCCTCAACCGTCGACAGGATTCGGGGGGTGATTAGCATCACCACTTCCGTGCGCGAGTTGTTCCAGCGTTGTTTGCCGAAGAGCGCGCCAAGCACGGGAATGGTCGACACAATAGGCAATCCTTCGGAGCCTACCCCGCCGGTCTCTGTGAATAGGCCTCCCATGAGCATGGTGTCGCCGTTGGTGACCATGACGTTGGTTGACTGTGAATTCTGGGTGATGGGTGGGTTTGGGTTGTCGCCTTTTGCGACCCCGGGGGAGCTGTTTTGCTGTTGAATTTCGAGAAACACATTGTTGCCACTCACGCGCGGCGTCACGGTAAGCGTCAGCCCAGTATTTATGTATTGAAACGAATTAATCGCCGACGTGTTGGTCGTCGCAGCAGCCTGCTGTGTTTGAACGGAAATCTGGCTACCGTTTGTAAATGTGACTTTCTGATTGTCCAGAGTGACCAGAACTGGCGAAGCCAACGTGCGCGCCTGACTTTTTGCCTGTAGCGTATCAAGTGTCGCCTTAACGCCCGCCGCCGCACCAGCGCCTTGCCAGACGTAGCGAAAGCCGCTGGCGCTGTTGGATCCAGCGCCAATGTTTGACGACAATTGATTGAGAGTAGATCCCGGATTCTTCAGGAAATCGGCGGCAAAGCCAAAGCTCACGGAGTTGTCGAGCGTGACCTCAGCGATCTGCACCTCGATAGCAACCTGCTTGGGAGCAGTATCAAGTTTCTTGATTGCTGATTCAATTGCCGAGTACTCACTCGGCGTCGCAACGATCAACAGAGCATTTCGATCCTTGTCTGCGATCACTGTCGCATTTCGCGCGAGCCCAATCTGACCTTGCCCCGCCGCTGCCGAATTTGCGGCGGTCGGTCTTGGCGTGCCAGCAGCAGCCACGTTTCCTGGGGTCACAATCGACTGGCCGGCGATAGGGCTCTGCGGCGCACCGATCACACTCTGCTGCTGACCGGGTGCAACGGTCGCTTGCGCTGCGGTTTGTGCGCGTCCGGACAGCGCTTGCTGCAGCACAGCTTGCAGCTTTTCGGCCTGCGTGTATTGCAACGTGTAGACGTAAAGGCGCGCACCTCCACCCGCATCGTTACCGCTATCGAGCCGCTCAATCAATCGCTGCGCCTCCTTGACGACGTCGGGGTTGGGAGAAATCACCAATAATGAGTTCATCCGTTCGATGGGAATGAGACGAACCAACCCGGCCAACGGATTAGCGTTCGCCGGAAATATTCGCTCCCAATCCTGAACCACCGTTTTTACCTCTGCGCTCTGTAGAGGGTAAATCACAAACGACATGCCAGACAACAAGTCAACGTCAAACATCTCAGCGACATCGACCAAATGTCGCAACTCATTCTCAGTGCCAAAAAGGAACAACAGATTACGAACTTCGTCTACTCGGATCGCAGCCTCGGGTTGCTTCGCAAATGGTTTGATGAGTCGCTCAAGCTCTTTTGCCCCGATGTACTTGACCGGCAGGATGACAACGCTATTACCCGGCCCCAGCACCCGCGCGTTCACCCGCGGAATCAGATTCCCCGGAACAGCCTCGGCAGCGGGAAGCACTTTCCAGAAGCTGCCGTCACGCACCAGCGCGAAATTGGCGCTGCGTAGCAACATTTCGAGCGTAGGAATGAGCTCGGACCGAGCTAGCGGCTTTGGCGTGCGTACCGTAATGGTGCCGCTTACCGACGGATGCAAGATCACGTTCTCTTGAAGGGTTTTCTCGAGGATATCTTTAATTAGCTCCCGAAGATCGCCGTTCTCCAAATTCAAACTGATAGGCGCACCGTCAGTGGCAGGACGAGCGGCGCGCGCGCGCGGAGCCTTGACGAGCTCGCCCGTGCCAAGCGAGACATAAGGCTCGGACTTGCGCGCCGTGTCAGTTGGAGCCTGCGGCAAATCGACTGGAGCGACTATCGGTTGACTCGCTACAGGCCTCGGCGAAAGGTTGCTCGAACCCGGAGCGGGCTGCACGGTGTCTGCCGGCGAAGACGCGCAACCGACGAGCTGCACGATGAGCGTGATCGTGATTGAGAGGAGGAATCCGCGCGAGAAGCGCGGGGTTTTCCGCGACAAGTCGCTGAAAACGGGCGGAAGACTAGGCATCATTGTGTTTGACCAAACCTCGCGCGACGACGCGCTTCGATGAACGCATCGGCGTTCGCTGTGGTGTGCGGCATGCCGTTGGGCAGCGGCCGTTCTGAAATCAGGGCGTTCACGTCGCGACCGGCGGCCGGTACCGGAGCGGCCGGGGGCGTCACAGCGAGTTGCGGCGAAACGACGGGTGGCGCAGCGGAGGGGGGAGGCGCGGTCGCCTGCGGCGCTGAAGGCGGTGCTGGGGGTGCCGGCGCGGGTCGCTGAGGTACGCGACCTGAAGCAGTAAATTGGGGTAGCTCAAGTTCGTCGGTCTCGCCAGCAAACGCCAAAACGACACGGTTCGCGCCAATCGAGCGCACGGATAACTCGTTGAGAGTATCCCCCACTCGAACGCTTCGAACTCGATTGGTCTCCTTTTCGCGCAATTGCGCGTATGGCGCGTTGCCCGCATCGATCACACCGATAACTTCGTACAACCCCCTCCGAATCTGCGGCTTCGGGGGTTCTGGGGCGACGGCGACGGCCGCTTGCGTGGGCGCGGGGCGGCGTGTGGGATTGAGCAATGGCCTCTCGGCGATTTGTGCGTAGGCGCTGGCGTCGGCTGAGAGTTTGAAATCCGGCAAAACGGCGGCGCCGTCAGGCTTGGCGTTGGGCGCACGAAGGTTCACATCGGGCTCGGCGAGGCCTTGGCCCCAGTCGGTTGCCCAGCCGAGTGCGCCGAGTAGTGCTACAGCGAGAACGGTGAGTAATTTTTGAAGCGTGGTGAGGCTCATGATTTCACCGGTGTCGAGGCTGTGCTACCCGCGCCTTGGGAGGGCGTTCTCGGTACAACTTTTGCACCGTAGGCCTGTACTTCAAGTTGAGCGGACACCTCGGGCTCTTGATTGGGCTGGGGCTTGAAACCGCGCGGGACGGTCGCTCGCAAGGTCAGGTTTTCAATGAACAGATACGGCAGCGCGGTCTCGATGGCGTAGAGCGTTTTCTGGACGTTTGCTGGCGTGCCATTGAAGCCGATGTTGAGCGAGTACACGCGGTAGCCGGAGTCCTCTCTCACCGTGGCAGGCTGAATCGAAGTGAGCCGCGCGCCATTGGATTCGATCATGGGCCGAACCAGATCGGTGAGCTCGGCACCTGCTGCGGTGGGGATCACGTTTTTGAGGTAGAAACGAGCGCCTTCGCGGGCTTTTAGCACGTCGAGCGCCCGTTGATGTTCGGGCTTATGCGCGGCCAACTTTTGATAGCGCTCAATCTTTTCTTCGGCGGCGGCGCTGACCCGATCGTAGCGCTGATGCAGCACGTACGCGGGCCATGCGATCGCCGCAACAACGGCGCAGACGCACAGCAACGCTAGCGCCAGCGCCAAAGTTCGCCCTTTGCTGCCGGTGGGCAATATCATTGTTTTCTCTCCGGCGCTGCGCCAGGTGTCATCGCTGCGGGGCTAGGCGCGGGCGCGACTTTCGTGCTGTCTGCTTTTGTACTGGTTGCGCCCGAAGCCAACGGAGCTGGCACAGCGGGGTTCGGCGGCTTCGCGCCGTCTGCAGGGGATTTCGGTGCGTCGGCTGCGGTTGATTTTGGGGTCTCAGGGACCTTACCTGCAGTTAGCGGCGCTCCCGCCGCACTGCTCGGGGCGACTTGCATCGGCGTACCAAGTAACGTGGCGGAATCGGCCAAAGTCATGCCCGCTGGGGCTGCGACACTCACCAATTCACCGGCGAAATGAAAGCGTTCGGCGTTCGGCGCCACACGAGTCATCGCGGCTTTCAACACCGGCTCTTTGAGCAACGATGATTCCTGAACGATTTGCAAAAGCTTCGCGCCGCTGCCGGTTTCGCCCTGCACGATCACTTCGCGCGTCTTGCTGTTGGCTTGCGGTTTGATTTCGAATGACTGCGCCCAGGTGTCGTCGGGCAAGCGCTTGCCGATGTCTTCGAGCACTTGCACGGCAATCGGAGTGGCGTGCTTGCGTTTGAGCAACAGGTTGTATTCACCGAGCTGCTTATCGAGCTGGCGCTGAATCACCGTGGCGGTTTCAGCTTCAGCACGAGCCGCCGTTTCCATGGGCATTAGCGCGATCACATACTGGCGCTTTTTAAAGATCGGGTACGCCACCAGAGCAATTACGAGCCCCAGGCAGAGCAGCGCCAGCAGCGGGGTGAGCCAGTTCGATTTGGTTGCGTCCGCGGGTTGCTTTCGTGACAACTTAAACAAGTCAATGCCGTGGTCAACGTCGGTCGTTGAGAGCGCGAGTCGATCGACGCCTGCGCCCAACTCGCGTGCCTCTTTGATCATCGCATCGACCCGCGCCTTGGGCGCAGCGAGCACCTCGGCCACACAAATGCCTTTGGCATTGTCACGGCGTAGCACTCGAAAATCATAGTACAGGTCGTCGGGCTTGAGCGGCGTCAATCGATCAAGCTCAAAGGCCAACACTTGCGCGAGCCGATCCTCAACGGTGATCGGAAGCGCTACTTCACGCCGGAATCCGTTTCGCTCGCCAATGAGCAGCGTGGCGGGCTTGAGTTTCGAGGCGTCGCCCGAGAGCAATTTGTTACGAGCGAGCGGCGCGCTATCGCCAAAATCCGCGCCGCTGGGCCAAATTTTTCCGTCAGCTATCGACAGCAGCAGCGGCCGCGCGCCACGCTGAGAGCGCTGACGGATGCCGCTTGGGATGCATTCGATCAGATGTTGCTTCCACCACTTGAGAAAATGCGCCCCCGATGCGGCGTTATAGCCGTCGCTCACGGGCAGAGCCGCGTTGGGTGGCACGCTACTCATCGGGTCGAACCCTGAGCGGGCTGAATGACGCTGTCACCTGCAACGCTAGGGCGGGTGGCCTCGCGGCCACGTTGCCAGAGGTAAAACTGCGGGCGGGCTTCAGCGGTTGTATTGACGCGAACGGAGGCTTCGCGCGTGGCGCGAAGGCCGTCGGCAGATCGCGCCTCGGCGGAAATGCGCACAGAGCTTCCGCCGGTGGCGAAGTAAGGGCTAGAAAACGGGATCGCAGGTACGGAGATGCCCTCTTGCAGCGCGGCGTCTCGCTCAGACACCCACGATTGCACGAGCGAGGCATCGAGCCCGGGCACCATAGAGAGCAAGGCGCCCGAGGCCGTCATGGGATCGACACCTGCCGAGCGCGATTGCACTGTCAGGTAGGGCGCTACAGCCGAAAAAATCTGCGGGGTCACACCCATCACGTTTTGTAGTTCCTCGATTGCGATAAAAAAGTCGTTACTGGGCACAGTTTTCTTGCCCGAGGCACGGTAGTCGTCGGCTTCAGCCCCATTGGGCCGCTTTAGATTATCAGCGTCCGTCCAATCTTTGACGGCCGCCACGATGTTCACCGCGTCCTCTTCGGCAACCCCGGCGCTGGCGAATACATTTTTGAGTAGCGCTTCGGCAGCAAAGTTCAAATCGATTTTAGCAGCCTCATTGCGGGCTGAAACCGCGATTTGAAAGCCGTTTTCGGTCATTTCATGCGTCATTCCGTTGGCTTTCCACTGGGCCAGTGCGAGCGTTGCGTCAGCAGCACGGGGGCGAGCGAGCTCAAAAAGCATCCGATGAACAGCGCCATCCGCCGCAGCTTGTAGCTTTGCAATCATCAGCGCGTTAGCGGTCATCTGCGTTGATAGACGCTGCGATTCGCTAAACGGCAGCGCGATCAGCGATAGAAAAATCACGAGACCGAGCACGACCAGGAGCGCAATGCCGCGCTGGGCTTTGCGAGCAATCCGGCGAAGACTAATACTCATCACTGCCGCCTAACGCTGCCATCGATTTGGCAGCGCTGCTTGCTGAAATCGAAGTTACAACCCACCGCTTGGGTGATTTTGAGCGGCACTACCAAATCGGGCCAGCGATAGCCGCCGGTTTCGGTCACGCGGATTTTCACGAGCGATGGCATCCGCGAGATTTCGTCCCAACTCTCCACCCAGTTGCCGCCGTCGGGCTGCAGCACGGGATCGTCGCCCGGATCAAAGTACGACAGCGCCAAGGTATCGATCCGATCTGCCAAAACAATGGCTTCGCCCGATTTCACATCGGGCACGTCTTTGGTCTCCGGATCTTGTGGCAGGCGTTGCAACACCAACTGCCGCTTCTGCGCTAGGTCACGCACCGAGAGCTGCCACCAAAGCACGCCGCCCTCAGCGATGTAGGACGTGACCGGCGCAAGGTAGGTGATGCTGTCGCTGCGACCATTGAATTTCAGGGGCTGGTTGAGCTCGCGCCGCCACCGAAGCGGCAGCGTGTTGGCGATGTGTTCGCTCAGAAACGCGTGGGTGCGGGTGTACTGTTCGCTGCGCTCGTTCGATGTGGTGGTGGCCGTTGTGCTCTGCTCGGCGTTTCTGACCGTGCCGAGCAGGATCGTGGCCAAAAGCGCAAAGAGGATCATCGCAGCGAGCACTTCGATGAGGGTGAAGCCGCGTAGGTGTTGCGCGCTGCCGCTCCCACTGCGGGTGAAAAACCTTACGGCCGTGTGATCGTTCACCGCTTTCATTGCGCGAGGAGCGGCCTGGGCACGGCACGCAAGGTGGTGAGTTCGACCGAGCGCTGTTGATCAGTCGCTGAACGCGTCGCAGCGTTACCTGCGACGACTTTCGCGGTAACGCGCTTCAACAAATATGGAGGACGAATCGGGTTGCCGGAATCCTCGAACGGTTCATCAACAACGGTGAGCGTCCAAGTCATGTTGTCGCCCGACGAACCTGATTCAACGCCTTCGGTGAGCGGTTTTTCAATCCCGGCGCTCGCCAATAAACTCTGAGCCAGCGTGCTCGCTCGCGACAAATCCGCAGCAACGCCCGCCGCTCGAGTGCCGCCCGAAAAAACGCCAGCGAGTGCGGTCAAACACATCGCCGCAATCACGACCGCAACGATCACTTCGATCAAGGTAAAGCCTGATGCTCGGCGCGGCGAAACCATGGGCAAGCTCATGCGTCGTCAATGGCAACGCGTCCCGTTAACCAATCCACATCAATGCGAAATTCGCGCTCTTTGTTCTTGAGCGTCACTCGACCGCCGGTTGAGCCACCATCAGGATAGAAACGAATCGAGCCGCGCTTTTCATCTTTGGTCTCGGCCACTGTGGTCGTTAATTCCAGCGCAATGCCCTCGGGTAGCTTCGACTTTTTACGAGCGTCGGCCAATTGAAACGTACGTGATTCGAAATCGAATTCAACGCCCACGTCGATGCGTTTGGCAACGGCCTCGGTACGCGCGAAGCGAAGCACCTGCGCCACTTGACGCGCCGCCGCGCGATGCTCAGCGCCGGTGACACCGGATGAAAAAAGCGGTGGTGATAGCGCTGCGACTAACGCCAGAACGATGATGACCGCCAAGAGCTCCAACATCGTGAAGCCGCGCACTCGTTTGTGCGCAAAGCGCGCCCCCCTGAACGCCCCAATAAACGGCGCTTTCAGAGCATATCGGCCTGCGAAGTCCATTTTATAAGGCGTTCAGCGTAGGCGGTTTTAGCGTGTAACAGCACAAAACCGTTAGCTCTTAACGATGTCGGCGTTTTCGCCTTCGCCGCCTTCTTTGCCATCAGCGCCCAATGACTTGAGCTCAAACGGCGTGTTGTTAGGGCCAGGCACGGTGTACTTGTAATCGTTCGACCATGGGTCTTTGATGTTGTCTTTGCGCAGGTACGGGCCATTCCAGTTGCTCAATCCGCCCGGATTTTTGAGGAGCGCTTCGAGCCCTTCTTGCGAGCTGGGGTAGCGGCCAATTTCGAGCTTGAACAAATCAAGCGACTGCACCATTTGGCCCATTTCGGTACGCGCAGCGCCAGCTTTCGCTTTCTCGGTTTGCCCTAAGAATCGAGAGCCAATCGTTGCCGCCAACACGCCAATAATGACGATCACCGCCAAGAGCTCCATCAAGGTGAAGCCCTTCTGGGCGGTGCGCAGCGCGCGCAGTGCGGATTTGTTTTGTAGGTTCATTGTGTTCTCCAAGTCTCGATATCCATCAGGGGCAGAGGGGCTATGACTGCGCCGCTAGCCGTTAAATTCCGTTAATCCGAGCAATGCGCTAAGAAGCGCGTAAATAATGCCGCCAACAACCACAGCGAGCGTGACGATGAGCACCGGCTCCATCAACGCGAGCGCCCGTTTGAGCGATGTGTTGACTTCAACGTCATACACGTCGGCGACCTTCATCAGCATGCTGTCGAGCCGACCGGTTTCCTCGCCCACGGCCACCATGTGTACTGCGAGCTTGGGATACAAGCCCGTTTCCATCAATGGCCGCGCGAAACCTTGGCCCTCTTTGAGCCGCGCCAACACACCGTCGAGCGAATTGGCGAGCGCTCGATTGTCGATCGTATCTTTCACGATGGTGAGCGCGGGCAGCAGGCTCACGCCGTTGCCCAAGAGCGTACCGAGCGTACGGGCGAAACGCGCGACTTCGATTTTGCGAAACAAATCGCCAATCACCGGCATCGTGAGCTTTCGCAAGTGCCATTTCAGCTCGCCCGCAGGTGTGCGCATCCGGCCGCGAATCAACACGATCAGCGCGACCACGCCCAGAATAATCATCCAGCCGTCGTTACGCATAAATTGCGACATCGCGAGCAGATTCTCTGTAGCGGGCGGAAGCGCTTTGCCGAATTGCCGAAACGTTGCCTCAAACTTGGGCACCACAAAAAAGATCATCACCAGCACGGCAATCACTGCAACTGCGACCAAAATCACCGGATACAACAGCGCCGATTGCACGTTAGACCGAAGCTCAGCGCTGCGCTCTTGAAACTCGGAGATTCGTGCGAGCACCGGACCGAGCGAGCCGCTAGCTTCACCAGCGCGCACCATATTCACATAGAGCCGATCAAAGTGTTTTGGATGCTCGGCGAGCGCTTGCGATAGCGCTTTACCGCCGCGAACGCGATCACGAATGTCTTGCATCATCACGGCCATCGGGCCGGATTCAGCGAGCGACGTGAGGAGCTCAAACGCGCGATCGAGCGGCAATCCAGCAGACACCAAATTCGATAAATCGCGAGTGAACGCGATGACTTGTTCGCGGGTGACTTTCCGAGGGCGGAGCAATTGTCCGATAAAACTTTTGCGCTCGTTTTGCGCGGCAATCGCGGCCTGTGCAGCAGGCTTGATGCCAAGCAAAATAAGCCCTTGTTCGCGCACGCGCTCAACGGCTTCAGCCTCGGTTACCGCTTCAATCTGCGCCGAAACCGATTCGCCCGACGCGCGGACGGCTTGAAATGCGAACAGTGCCACCGCTTACCTAGCCTTCGCGCGTTGCACGCAACACTTCTTCGATGGTGGTGATGCCCGCGAGCACTTTGCGCAAACCGTTGTCGTACATCGGCTGCATGCCCTCTTCGAGCGCGGCTTTACGAATCTCTCCGGCGTTGGATTTCTTCATGATCAAACGACGCAAGCTTTCGGTGAGCGGCATGAATTCAACGATGCAAATTCGTCCGGTGAAGCCGGTGTTGGAGCATTGCTGGCAGCCGACCGGTTTGTACATGATGGGTTCGCCGCCCTGCAGCATGCGATCAAGTCCGATTTCTTTGACGAATTCTGGCGCGGGTGTGTAGGCTTGTTTGCAGTGATCGCAAAGGGTGCGCACCAAGCGCTGCGCCAACACGCCAACGAGCGTGCTGGTGAGCAAATAGTCTTCCACGCCCATATCGAGCAACCGAGACACCGTGGCTGGCGCGTCGTTGGTGTGCAAGGTCGAGAGCACCAAGTGACCGGTAAGCGCTGCTTGAATAGCGATTTCAGCGGTTTCCAAATCGCGAATCTCACCGATCATGATCACATCGGGATCTTGGCGAACGATCGAGCGAAGCGCGTTGGCGAAGGTCAAATCAATTTGCGGTTTGACCTGAATTTGATTGATGCCCGCCATTTGATATTCAACAGGATCTTCGACCGTCAAAATCTTTACGTCGGGCTTATTGAGCTGATCGAGCGCGGTGTAGAGCGTGGTCGTTTTGCCGCTACCAGTAGGGCCGGTGACGAGCAAGACGCCGTTGGGTTGCGCGAGCGCCGCTTCGAAGCGAGCGAGCAAATCCGGCTCGAAACCCAACTTTTGGAAATTGAGCGCGACGCCGCCTTTGTCGAGAATACGCATCACGACGCTCTCGCCGTGCATCGTGGGCACAGTCGATACACGCAGATCAATCTCTTTGCCTTGAATGCGCAAACGAATGCGTCCGTCTTGCGGCAAACGGCGCTCGGCAATATCCAAGTTCGCCATGATTTTGATCCGCGAAATCACCGCAGCGGCCAAGCGCTTCGGTGGCGATTCAATTTCGTGCAGCACGCCGTCAATGCGATATCGAACGATCAAACGGTTCTCAAACGGCTCGATGTGAATATCCGACGCGCGCGCTTCGAGCGCGTTGGTCATGATGAGGCTCACCAGTCGAATCACAGGCGCTTCCGAGGCCAAATCTTTGAGCTGCTGAACGTCTGCACCGAGCGCTTCGCCTTCGAATTGCGCTTCTAAATTGCCATCAGAGAGCTGTGCGACTTGCGTGCGCCCGCCGCCGTAAAGCCGCTCAATCGCAGCGTCGACTTCGGAGCCCACAGCGACTACGCGCTGCACCTTGCGGCTGGTAACGAGTTCAAACGAATGCAGCGCGAAATCGTCGTACGGATCGGCCACGGCGAGCGTTAACGCATCGTGGCTTTCCTCAACGGGAAGCGCACGGGCATCGCGCAAAAAGCGCGGCGAAATTTTCTCTTCGAGAATCGGGATTTCGGGGAAGGCGGAAGCTTCGACGAACGGCAAGCCAGATTGTGCGGCGAGCGCTTGTGCGATGTCTCGGGCGGACACCACGCCAAGCGTGGTCAGGAGCGAGCCGAGCTTTTCGCGGGTGCTGCTTGAAGCTTGCAGTCGAAGCACGCGATCAAGTTCTGCCGGATCAATTTTGAGGCGTTGCAGCAGAATTTGCCCGAGCGGCACCCGAGCGCGGGGTTCTTCGTGCTGGAACTGCGGTTCGATCTGCGTTTCTGTGTCGGCGATTTCCACCCGGCGGCCTTGCATTGTTTATTTTCGGGACAACCCTGAGATTCTAGTTGGGCGGGAAGGTTCACCTACAATCTCGCCGTTTCACTCCATTTTCGACCGGAATTTCATGAAAAAGTACATGTGCCTGATCTGCGGCTGGATTTACGACGAAGCCGAGGGTTGCGCCGACGACGGTATCGCCGCGGGCACCAAGTGGGACGACGTGCCGATCAATTGGACCTGCCCGGAGTGCGGCGCGAGGAAAGACGATTTCGAGATGGTCGAGATTTAGCGCTTCGCTAAGGACGAGAGGACGAAGGACGACGTTTCGCTAGGACGCGAGCAGACTTCGTTGCTTGATTTTGCTTTTGGCTGATTGAGTGGGCGCTTTAAAGAATAAGGGCTTTATCTCATATTATTGGTCTATCAAAGCTTCGCTTCATCGGCTTGGACGCCACAACTCGGTTGACGTTCATTGAAAAAGTTGGTTTGGATGTTTGTCGCCCGGTGTCTGATCGTGACGACGCGATGCTTGTAGGCGACGACCTGGCATCGCTTCGTGGAATGACGAGCACGCCCACGCAAGCGCGCCCAGGTGCGCGCCTACCGCGCAGCTAGGCGATCAGGTAGTGATCCGCGAGCAGCGCTGCAAAGAGCAGCGACAAATAGGTGAGTGAATAGCGAAACACCGCTTTTGATTTTTGATCGGTGTAATCGTTTTTCAGATTCCAGACGAGCTGAATGAATCTGAGCCCTAGGATCACGGCAGCGGCGGCGTAGAGCCAGCTGTTCATTCGAATCGCTACGGGTAGCAGCGAGACGCCGAGCAAAATGAACGTGTAGAGCAGCATGTTGAGTAGCGTGAAATCGCGACCATGCGTGATCGGGAGCATTGGCAGGCCCGATTTTTCATAATCGTCGACTCGGTACAGCGCCAGCGCCCAAAAATGCGGCGGCGTCCAAGCGAAGATGATGAGAAACAGGAGGAGCGGCGGGGCGCTCACGTCGTTGGCGACCGCTGTCCAGCCAAGCACCGGCGGCATTGCGCCCGCCGCACCGCCGATCACGATGTTTTGCGGTGTGTTGGGCTTCAGGTACAGCGTGTAAATGAACGAATAACCAAAGAACGTGGCCAAAGTGAGCGCCCACGTTAAGACGTTGGTCGTGACGATCAAGACAGCGCTGCCGAGGGCGCCAAGGATTAACGCAAAGATCACAATTTGCATCGTTGAGAGCGCGCCCGAGGCCGACGGCCGCCAATCGGTGCGCTTCATTTTGGCGTCGACCGTCGCTTCGAGTAAGCAATTCATCGCGAAGCTCGCACCCGCCAGAAGCCAAATGCCGATGCAGCCACCGACCACGACCGACCAAGGCGGAAACGCTTGATCCACGAGCAGCATGCCGATGAATGACGTGAACACCGCCAAGAGCGTGACGCGCGGCTTGGTGACCGTCCAGAAGTCGCGCCAAGAGGATTGGGATGTGGGATTAGACATGGGCAAGCTCCGAGTGGCGCGCGTCGCCGTGAGTTGCCGACCGTGAAGTCCCCTCCCCTTCAAGGGGAGGGTTAGGGTGGGGATGGTTTTTGGTTCGAACGCCGCAGAAAACCATCCCCCTCCCAGCCTCCCCCTTGAAGGGGGAGGGGCAGCGCGGCGCTACTCTGCTCATTGCGTTCGCCTGCATCATCCTATCCAATTCTCGACGCCTTCATCAAGCGACCCAAATCGCGGTTGAGCTTTTTGATATCAGCGTCATTCGGCCACACCATCACTTGATTGCCCAGCGGGTCGATCAGTAAAACACCTTTGTTGAGCGCGGCGCGGAGCTCGCCCGACATCTGCGATGGCACGGCCATGGGCATCACATCCGGATGCGTGACTTTGAGCGCCGCTTCATTGGGATTGGCGACGAGTGCGACGCGCACGAGCCGTTCGCGTTCGCGGCCGAGCATGGTGCGGGCTTGGCGGGTGACGAAGAGCGACTGCTGGCAGGCTTCGGCGCAGACTTCGGGCTCGAAGTGCACGAGCCGCCATTTGCCTTTGAGCGCAGGATCAGCAAACAACACGCCGACATCGGGCAGCGGTTTAGTTTCTAGAAGCGTGCCGTAGCTCTGACCGCCCTCGGGTTTGTAGAAGTAGTAGGCCGTCCAGGCCGACACAAAGGGCGCGGCGCACACCAGCGCGACGAGCAAAATCATTTTGTTGGGGGACTTCACGATACAGGCACTTTCCGAAAACTCATCACGACAAACAACACCGCTGCGAGCACGGCAAAAGCGTACCACTGCACTTGATACGCACGATTTTTTTCAAAATTCAAACCGGGCGGCGCGCGCGTTGCACCGAGAAACCCGTCGCCGCTGGTTTGCTCCAACACGAACGGCGCGAGCGCTACGCCGACTTGTTTGGAAAGTTCGGCGAGGTTGATGTAGTTGAGGCGCTGGCTTTGGCCGTCGTTGTCGGCGGTGCCGGGATTTCGTGAGACTGGCACATTGATTCGGCCGGTGATCGCGACGTTGCCGTTGGGGGTGTCGACCTTGGGCAGTGTGGCGTGATTGCCCGCCGCCGCAAGCCAGCCGCGATCAACGAGCACATGACGCGTGCTGCCGCCAGTTTCGACGGCCAGCACCTGAACAACCGCGTAACCCGCCTTGCCGTCTTGGATTCGGTTGTCAACAAACAGTGACGTCGCGCCCACAAACCGCCCGTTGGCGACGACGGACTGGTAGCGCTGGGCGGTGGCTGCGTCGGGAGTTTGCGGCGCTTCGGTGAACGGCATCGACGCGGCCGAACTAGCGGCGTTGAGTTGCGCTTGTTGCGCAATTTTGTAGTCTGCCTTACCGCCTTGCCAGTTGCCTAAGTGAATCGTGATCGCGGCAAATGCGGCAGCGACGAGCGCCCAAATCCAACGCGGGCGGAAGACGCGCTTGGTGAGCGGTGCTCCGGCACTGGGTTCGATACTGGCGTGATCGTTGGCGTTCAATCGGGGTCCTACAATGGCGAGATGCGTTGGATAGTTATTCTCAGTTTGGTGGCGATCGTCGTTTCGATGGCAAGCGCTTTGTATTTCATGTACAGCGACGGCGGCAAGGGCGGCAATCGCATGTTTCGCGCGCTGGCGCTTCGAGTGGGGCTATCGGTCGGACTCTTTGTGTTTCTGATGGTTGCGTACAAACTCGGCTATATCGGCCCGCGCGGTGTGGGAAGTTAGCGGTTTCCTTGATCGCCTTTGGCTTTTAAAGCCTCGTGTCATAAGGGTTTGAAGCCTATTCGATCCATTTTCGAAGCAGCGCCATGTATCTTTGCAGCCCTTATTGAATATGGCTTGCGTTCGTAAAGCTGTGCGTACAGCATTGAGATATTCTGCGCTTTAATAAACGCCCCACCGACCAACAAAAAAGCGGCGAATTCGCCGCTTTTTCATTCGTAGTCAGTCGTTCGATTACATCATGTAAACAACGACGAACAAGCCCAGCCACACGACGTCAACGAAATGCCAGTACCACGCGGCCGCTTCGAAGGCGAAGTGATGCTTTTCGTCGAAATGGCCGCGCATGCAGCGAATCAAAACAACGGTGAGCATGATCACGCCAACGGTCACATGAAAACCGTGAAAACCGGTCAGCATGAAGAACGTTGAGCCGAAAATGCCTGAGGTGAGCTTCAGATTCAGGTCGCTGTAGGCGTGGACGTATTCGTAAACTTGGAAGCCCAAAAAGATGCAACCCAATACGATGGTTGCTGCAAGCCAAAGGATCAATTTGCTGCGCTGGCCGGCGAGCATGGCGTGGTGCGCGATGGTCAGAGTGATACCCGAGGTGAGCAGCAGCGCGGTGTTAATCGCAGGAATGCCCCATGCGCCCATCGGCGAAAACGGTGAATCGATGTAGGGGCCCGTGGTTGGCCATGCGCCGCCGAAATTCGGCCACAGAAGCTTCGAATCGATGCTGGCGAGATCAGGCACCGAATGGAGTCGAGCAAAGCCGAGCGCTCCAAAGAATGCAGCAAAAAACATCACTTCGGAAAAGATGAACCAGCTCATGCTCCAGCGAAACGACAGATCCACGTTTTTGCCGTACAACCGCGCTTCGCTTTCCTTGATCACCGCGCCAAACCAGCCGAACATCATGAAAAACAAAATCGCGAAACCGACGGCGAGCACCGGAAAGCCGCCGTCGAGCTTGTTCATGGTCATCACCGCGCCGATGGCGAGCGTCAAAAGCGCAACGCTACCCACAATCGGCCAGATCGAAGGCTGCGGGACGTAGTAATGGCCGGGGGCGGAATGGGATGAAGCGCTCATAGTGGGTTCGCTTGGACTGGGTTACTAATCGGTTCGGGGCTTAGCTGGCGCTCGGAGCGAGCGGCGCAGCAGAGGTTTTGGGTGTATCGAGTTTGCCAGCGGGCGCGGTATTGACCGCAGGTACGCCGCCGGGCATTTCGAAGAAAGAGTACGACAAGGTGATCGTGTTGATGTCTTTCGGCAACTCGGGATCAACGATAAACACAACCGGCATCAAACGCTTTTCGTTGGCGAGAAACGTTTGTTTTGCAAAGCAAAAACATTCAAGCTTTTTGAAATGTTCAGCGGCTTGAGTCGGGCCGTAGCTTGGGATGGCTTGTCCGGTCATGTCGCGCGCCGTAGTGTTGCTGACTTCGTAGACGACGGTGGTCAGCTCGCCGGGATGGACATTGATCGAGGTGAACTCGGGTTTGAAATTCCACGGCAGATTCCGTGTGTTGGCATCAAACTCAACCTTGATCGTGCGCGATTTGTCGACCTGCGTGTTTTTCACGGCCTCGGGGCGCATGAAATCATTGACACCCGTGACTTCGCAAATCTTTTGGTAGATCGGCACCAACGCAAAACCAAACGCAAACATCACGACGGTAAACACCGTGAGTTTTTTGAGCATGGTTTGATTTTCGTTGAACAGCATTGCGATCTCGGTCTACTGCGCCATCATGCGAACGTACCAGATGGAGAGCGCGATGCCAAAGGCCACACAAGCGAGCGCAATGCCCGTCATTCGCGTGCGCCGCTTGAGGGCAGCAGCACGTGAAGGATCAGAGATTTGAGCGTGCGATGACATGCGCGTTGATTACTTGACGATCGGTGGCGTTTCGAACGTGTGGTACGGCGCGGGCGATGGTACCGTCCACTCCAGACCCTCAGCACCATCCCATGGCTTGGCTGCCGCCCGAATGCCGCTCTTGCCACGAATCATTCGAATGACGATCCAAATGAAGTAGAGCTGCGCGGTACCGAACGCAAACGCACCGATCGACGAGACTTGATTCCACTCGGTGAACTGCATGTTGTAGTCGGGAATGCGACGCGGCATACCGGCGAGGCCCAAGAAATGCTGCGGGAAGAAGGTGACGTTAAACGCAATGAGCGACCACCAGAAATGAATCTTGCCGTGCTTTTCTTCGTACATCCAACCCGTCCACTTTGGACCCCAGTAGTAAACGGCAGCGAATGCAGAAAACAGCGCGCCAGCGACCATCACGTAGTGGAAGTGCGCAACCACGTAGTAAGTGTCGTGGAGTTGAATATCCACTGGCGTGAGCGAGAGCACCAAGCCTGTAAAGCCGCCCATGGTGAAGAGGAACAGGAAGCCCAAGCAGAAGAGCATCGGCGTTTCGAGTGTGATCGAGCCGCGCCACATCGTGGCGAGCCAGTTAAAAATCTTTGCGGCTGTTGGCACAGCGATCAGCATCGTGGCGTACATGAAGTAGAGCTGACCGGCCACTGGCAAACCAGTGGTGTACATGTGGTGCGCCCACACGATGAACGAGAGAATCGCGATCGACGCCGTTGCGTAGACCATCGATGCGTAACCAAACAAAGGTTTGCGCGAAAACGTTGGGATAATCTGCGACACAACACCAAACGCTGGAAGCGCGATGATGTAGACCTCAGGGTGACCGAAGAACCAGAAGATGTGTTGGAACATCACTGGATCACCGCCACCAGCCGCGTTAAAGAACGTGGTGCCGAAATGACGATCCGTGAGAAGCATGGTGACCGCACCGGCGAGCACTGGCATTGTGGCGATCAAGAGGAATGCCGTGATGAGCCATGTCCAAGCAAACATCGGCATTTTCATCATCGTCATGCCGGGCGCGCGTAGGTTCAAAATCGTGGTGATGATGTTGATCGAGCCCATGATCGACGAGGCACCCATGATGTGCACCGCGAAAATCATCATGTCCATGCCCATGCCAGCTTGGATGGAGAGCGGTGGGTAGAGCGTCCAGCCGCCAGCAGCTGCGCCGCCGGGCACGAAGAACGAACCGATCAGCAAAATTGCAGCCGGTGGCAACAACCAGAACGACCAGTTATTCATCCGCGCAAACGCCATGTCAGGCGCGCCGAGTTGCAATGGCAACATCCAGTTAGCGAAGCCCACAAACGCTGGCATGATCGCGCCGAAAATCATCACGATACCGTGCAAGGTGGTGAGCTGATTGAAGCGCTCAGGTTGCAAAATCTGCAAGCCCGGCTGAAACAGTTCGGCGCGAATCAACAGCGCCATGATGCCGCCCGAGATAAACATCACAAAGCTAAACCACATGTACATCGAGCCGATGTCTTTGTGGTTGGTCGTGGTGAGGTAGCGCATCAGCCCCGTGGGGTGATGATCGTGATCGTGTGCGTGGTCGTGTCCGTGGTCTTGGGGAACGCTTGCCATGGTGTACTGCTCCTAAAACTATTCTGTGTGCGGGTTCGCTTAGATCGTGATGTTGACCGTGTGCTTTAAGCGCCAGCGCTAATTTCTACGCGGCGGGCGGACTTGTTGTCAGCACCACCGGTGATTTCTTCGGGCTTTTTCATGTTGATCCGGGCGGTGTCAATGCCAGCGGCTTCGAGTGCTGCGCGAACGGCCTTCGCGCGCTCTTTGGCGAGCTCGAGATTGGCCTCGCGGTTGCCCGTTTGATCGGTGTAGCCCGTCACGTTGACCTTGGCGTCGGCTTTGCCTTTAAGAAACGCGATCGCCGCGGCGATCGATTCCTTGGCGTCAGCAGGTAGCTCTTTTTTGCCGGTTGCGAAGAAGATTTTGGCTGGAAGTCCACCTGCCGCAGGTGCGGCAGCGCCAGCTGCGGGAGTCGCTGCGGCTTCCGGAGCAGCTGCCGTGGTGGTGCCAGCGGGCAACACGCCGCCATTGCGTGCTTTCGCGAAATCAAGCGGCTGCGCGAATTCGGCGGCCTTGTTTGACCACGAAGAACGGGTGTAGGCCATGACACCGGCCAAATCTTTGTCGCTCAGGTGCTTAAACGCTGCCATGGCGGTGCCCGCTTTGCCGTTCAAGAGCAACGCGATTTGTTCGGCTTTGCCGCCGTTGACTAGCTTGCTGCCGTCAAGCGCCGGAAACGCGCCAGCACCCTTGCCGTTGGGCTGGTGGCAGCCTTGGCAGCCGCCCACGCCTTCATAAACGGTTTTGCCATGAGCCACCAATTCTTCCCGGGTGTAGACCTTGGTGTCGACTTCAACAACGGCGGCGGCTACTTTGCCAACGCCATATTTGTCCTTCTGAGCCGCGAGCCATTTATCGTAGTCAGCTTGCGTTTTTACTTCGACAACGATGGGCATGTAGCCGTGCTCTTTGCCGCACAGCTCTGCGCAGTTGCCGCGATAGATACCGGGGCGATCTGCGCGGAACCACGCATCACGGATAAAGCCTGGAATCGCGTCTTGCTTGACGCCGAGCGCTGGCACCCACCATGCATGCAAAACGTCGTTGGCAGTAATCAACACGCGCACTTTTTTGCCAACGGGCACCACGAGCGGGTTGTCGACCTCGAGCAGGTAGTTTTCGCCTTTCGTTTCTTGCCCTTTGATTTGGGCGAGTGGCGTGGCGAGGGTGGAGACGTAGCCGAAACCGTCGTGGATGTAGTCATAGCCCCACTTCCACTGGTAGCCCGTCACTTTGATCGTCATCTCGGGTGCGGAGCTGTCACGCATGTCAAGCACAGCCTTGGTTGCGGGCCACGCCATCACGAGCAAAATCAAGAACGGAATCACCGTCCAGATCACTTCAACGGTCGCGTTTTCATGGAAATTGGCGGCCTTGTGACCCACGCTCTTACGGTGCTTGTAGAGCGAATAGAACATCACGCCAAACACCGCCACAAAAATCACCGCGCAAATCACAGTGATCAAGGTGTGCAGATGAAACATCTGCTCTGCAACGGCTGAGTTGGGGGTTTGCAGGTTCATCTTCCAGTCGGCGGAGGCGGCGACCGAGGCGAGCGCGGCGGCGGCGCCAACGATGCGGCGACGAAGCGTCGCAGACTGAGGAGTGTTGGATTGTGTGTGTTGCATGAAGATTACGACTGCTATCTACGGTTGCGTGTGTATTGCTGCTGTGTTGTTTAGGCTTGGATTGCAGAGCGAAGCGCTCGCGCGGCGGCTCGTTGCTCGGACGCGCAGAGAAACTCTGCGAGCGACACCGAACGCCCCGACTGGCGCAGCCGAACCCCTCGTTCCCGACCTCGGCCATCGGTTTCGATATCGACCTGCACCCAACCGCGCGTGAACGAGAATCGCTCGAAACGCTGGTTACGGCAACGGGTCACCGACACCTCTGACTCTGAAACCTCAATTGCGTCGAAATCCTTGGCTTGGCGTTCAATCCACCAAAACGCAAATCCGACGCATCCCACTTCTAAACCAGCAAACGGCACCACGACCCAAGCGCCCAAAAGCCACCAAAGAAAAGCAGCAAACGCAGCTGAAACAGCTGCAAGGGCACAAAAAACTGTCATTCGTAGACGGCGATCACTCGCAAACCTACGCCGCCATTCGATTTTGATCGCGCTCATACATCCTCGCCGATCTACCGTTGGATTCGCGCAAAACGCACGCGAACCATGCTGGAGAACCCCCGAATGTTAGCAAATCGGGCGGGCAAGCCCTCAAGTTTCAGCACTTCCGGCGGCCGCCGTAGCCCCCAGATCCCGCACGACGGAGGCCAAAGCGCACGACGCCAGCCGCGCGTAGCCCGAATCGGCGCGACTGGTCAAAATAATCGGCACTTTCGCGCCAAGCACGACACCCGCACATTCAGCGCCGGCCATGTAGACAAGGCTCTTGTACAAAATATTTCCCGAATTGAGATCGGGCACAACGATCACATCTGGGTCGCCCGCCACCTCAGAGACGATGCCTTTAATCGCCGCAGCCTCCGCAGACATCGCGTTATCAAAGCCAAACGGCCCTTCAACCAAAGCGTTGCCAAATGCGCCCGAGCGTCCCATTTTTGAGAGCGCGAGCGCATCGAGCGTAGCGGGGATCTCGTTGTTGGGCGTTTCGACGGCAGACACAACCGCAACTTTTGGCCGATCAACGCCGAGCTTTCGCATCAACGAAACGGACGAAAACGTGGCGGCGGCTTTGGTTTTCAAATCAGGCGCGATGTTGACCACCGCATCGGTGATGGCGAGCAGCTTGTGATAGCGCGGCACATCGAACACGAAGCAGTGCGACATGCGCTGAGAACTTCGTAAACCGCCCTCGCGCGCCACCACTGCCGCCATCAGCTCGTCAGTGTGGAGCGAGCCCTTCATCAACGCTGCGAATTCGCCGTTGGCGCACGCCTTTACAGCTACGTTCGCGGCTTCATTGGGGTTGGAGCCCGTATCGATGATTTTCAACTTTGCATCAAACAGCGCGCTTCGCCCCGATTCTGCTTGCATACGGCCAATAGCTGCTTGGTCGCCAAAACAAGTGAATTTGATGATGCCTTGCTCGGCCGCCGCTATGGCCGCCAAGAGCGAGGCTTCGTTGCCGGGGAACACCAGCGCCGTGGAAAGCGGAGTGAGCGCTTTGGCGCTGGCGATCAGCGCGTCTAGTCGGGGATGGGCAGACACCGAATTGCTGAGGGCTTGCGCCACCGCGCTACCAGTCGAGGGTTTGGCCAATTTGCTCAGCGGCTTCTCGAAGTGTGGGCAGAAACTCAATGGCTTGAGCGACACTCATTCGAGCCGTTGGGCCATGCACCGCGACCGACGCAACCACACGTTCTTGATCGTTAATCACCGGTACGGCAAGGCAGCAAATACCCGCAAGGTATTCCTCGTTGTCGACTGAGTAACCATTTCGGCGAATTTTTGTGAACTCGGCCTCCAGCTGCCGCAGCGTAGTCAACGTGGTTCGAGTGTGCGCAATGAGCGGCGCGCTGGTGAGCAAACGATCACGCATTCGCTTTTGCGAATGGGCGAGAAAGAGCTTTCCGCTGGCGCTGGCGTAGAGCGGCACTTTGGAGCCCGCATGCAGATTGATTCGCAGTGGCCATGATGATTCGACACGATCCAAGTACATGACGTAATGGCCGTTGGGAATCGCTAAATTGCAGGTCTCGCCGAGCTTTTCGACGAGCTCTTCCAAAATCGCCCGACGCGCTGAGCGATGCGGTGAATGCAGCAACACATTGGCCGCCAAATTCGACAGCCGCTCACCGGGCACATAGCGCTTGGCGTCTGGCTCACGAAGCAGCATCCCCGCCTCTTCAAGCGTGGTCAAAATGCGAAACACCGTGGGCTTGGGGAGCTTCACCGCTTGCATGATTTCGGTGAGGCTGACCGACTTTTCGCTGTTGGCGACAAATTCCATCACGGTCAATGAGCGAAGCGCGGCAGAGCCCGCTTCACGTCCCTGGTGACCGTCTTCGGGCTCGTGTTGATCGGCAGCGTCGGTGGTGTCGTGCATGTAAATTCCTTATTTCGAACCATTATGCAACTTTGCAAAAAACGAAACTGTCAGGTTCGTTTTTGAACGCCCTTACCCGTAACTGACGTGCGATATGCGCACACTTCATCCCACCAAACCCTCGTAACCCTCGGTCGCACCCACGACCCCACTGATCTCGCTCACATCGCGAGACGCAAAGGAAAAAACTCATGGCTAAACGTCCTGTCGCACCGAAAACTCCTGTCGCCAAAGCCCCAAAAGTCAAGGTGGATCGTCGCGTCACCGAAGGCAAAACGCGGATGACACCGTCCGAGGCGTTTGTCGAAACGATGGTGGCGCAGGGCGTAAAGCACATGTTTGGCATTGTGGGTTCGGCCTACATGGATGCGCTCGACTTGTTTGAGACGGCGGGCATTCGCTTTGTTTCTGTGGCCCACGAACAAGGCGCAGGTCACATGGCCGATGGCTATTCGCGAGTGTCGGGGCAACACGGCGTGTGCATCGCGCAAAACGGCCCCGGCATCACCAATTTTGTGACCGCCACTGCCGCCGCGTTTTGGGCGCATTCGCCGGTCGTGGTCATCACGCCTGAAACGGGCTCTATGTCACTCGGTTTGGGCGGTTTCCAAGAGACCGATCAATTGCCGATCTTTTCGAAAATCACCAAATTCCAAGCGCATGTCAACAACAAAGCGCGGATGGCCGAGCTCACCGCCCGCGCCTTTGACCGCGCTCACATCGAGCTCGGGCCCACGCAGCTCAACATTCCGCGCGATTATTTCTACGGCGATATCGAATGCGAGATCCCAAAGCCCATCGTGATCGAGCGCGGTGCGGGCGGCGAAGCGGCGCTCGACGAGGCAGCGGCACTCATTGCCAAGGCGAAATTCCCGGTCATCCTCTCGGGTGGCGGTGTGATCATGTCAAACGGCATGGACGCAGCGGTGAAGCTCGCCGAAGCGCTTGATGCCCCTGTATGCAATAGCTATTTGCACAACGACAGCTTCCCGGCGAACCATCGCCTGTGGTGTGGTCCGCTCGGCTATCAAGGCTCCAAAGCCGCGATGAAAATCATCAACAAAGCCGACGTGGTGATCGCGCTCGGCACACGCCTTGGCCCGTTTGGCACGCTGCCGCAACACGGCATGGATTACTGGCCGAAAAACGCCAAGATCATTCAGATTGATGCTGATCCAAAGATGCTCGGCTTGGTCAAGAAAATTTCGGTCGGCGTTTGCGGCGATGCCAAGGCCGCAGCGCTCGCCTTGGTGATGCGGCTCAAAGGCAAACAGCTCGTGTGCCGCAGCAATGCCGACGCTCGCATGAAAACGCTAGCCAAAGAAAAGGCGGCGTGGGAGAAAGAGCTCACCGGTTGGACCCATGAGCGCGACGCCTACTCCGTCGAAATTTCGAAAAATTCGCCGTACATGCACCCACGGCAAGCGCTTCGAGCGCTCGAGGAAGCCATGCCGCCACGCGCCATGGTCTCGACCGACATCGGCAACATCTGCTCAGTGTCAAACAGCTATCTGCGTTTCAACGAACCACGCTCGATGTTTGCCGCGATGAGTTTCGGCAACTGCGGCTACGCATTTCCCACGATCATCGGCGCGAAGCTCGCGGCGATGGATCGCCCCGCAATTGCCTACGTGGGCGACGGCGCGTGGGGCATCAGCTTCAACGAAGTGCAAACCTGCGTTCGTGAAAACATTCCTGTCACAGCGATCGTCTTCAACAACGGTCAGTGGGGCGCAGAAAAGAAAAATCACGTCGACTTTTATAACCACCGCTACTTGGGCGTGTCGCTCGACAACCAACCGCATTGGGCAAACGTCGCTATCGCCATGGGTGCCGAAGGCATGCGAATCGACAAACTCGAAGACGTCGGCCCGGCCCTCAAAGCCGCCTGCGAAGCCCAGAAAAAAGGCAAAACCACGATCATCGAAATCATGGTGACCAAAGAGCTGGGCGACCCATTCCGCCGCGACGCACTCGCGCTCCCAACGCGCCACTTGAAGAAGTACAAACACACTGAAATCAAAGCGAAGTAGCCGACTTGTAGGAGCGGTTCCACCGCGACCGTTTGCTCAAGAAAGCAGCGAAAGCGGTAGAACTGCCTCAACAGAATCCACTCTGCTGCTTAGCTAAGCGGACACCCACTTACGTCGGAACAACCCCAATGGCTTCGAAAGCCTAACGACGTAGCATCACGCCACACAAAAACGTTCCGCAACGGAACCCAACAAGGAGGCTTCATGCATCTACTCAAACATTTGGTGGTCGCGACCTGTGCGCTTGTTTCGGCTACGGCGTTCGCCCAGGCTTGGCCGAACAAGCCCGTTAAGCTGATCAATCCGTTCCCAGCGGGCGGCGGTACCGACACCTTTGCGCGGCCGCTTTCGGCGCAGCTCACCAAGCAAACGGGTCAACAATTCATCGTTGAAAACATTGGCGGCGCAGGCGGCACCATCGGTGCGGCGCAGGCAGCCCGCGCACCCGCAGACGGCTACACCTTTCTGATCGGCGCTGTCCACCACGCCATTGCGCCGTCGATGTATCCGAAGCTCTCATACGACATCGAAAAGGATTTCGTGCCGGTCACGTTGCTGGCGATCATGCCCTACGTGATCGTGGCGCAACCTAACAAATTGCCCAACGTCAAAACCATCAAGGATCTGGTCGAACACAGCAAGGCTAATCCCGGCAAGCTCGCGTTTGGCTCCTCTGGTGCGGGCACCTCGCAGCACCTCACGGGCGAGCTCTTCAAAACCAGTCAAAACGTGAATTTGCTGCACATCCCCTACAAGGGAATGGGTCCTGCGATGACCGATTTTTTGGGCGGTCAACTCGATGTTTTGTTCGACGGCATGAGCGCTTCGGCGGCGCAAATTCGCGCAGGTAAGGCGCGGCCACTGGGCTTAATGGCAGCCAAGCGATCCACGCAGTACCCTGATATTCCAACGATGGCCGAACAGGGCTATCCCGGCCTCGAAGTGTCGCAGTGGTTCGCGCTCTGGGCGCTCAAAGGCACACCGCCAGAGATCGTCGACAAAATGTACAAAGAAGTGGTGAAAGCCCTTGACGACCCGATCATCAAATCCAATTGGTCGGCTGCGTCTGCGGATGCGGGCGGGATGCCACCTGCGGAGTTTGGCAAATTCGTGAAACTCGAAATTGATCGCTGGGCGAAAGTCGCGAAGGCATCGGGCGCGAAGCTCGACCAGTAAGCGCCCGTCCGGCGAAACGTGAAAACGAATTGAATTCCGTCGTTCGCGTGTCGGCCGAACAAAACACCATCAATGGCTTGATCGAGCGCGCTCGGCGCGCCCAAGCCATTGCCAACGGCTACGATCAAGCGCGCACCGATCTGCTCTGCGCAGCCGCCGCTTGGGCGATCATGGAGCCGGCCCACAACCAAGCCCTCGCTGAGCTCGCGGTGCGCGACACTGGGCTTGGCAACGTCGCCGACAAAATCCAAAAAAACCACCGCAAAACACTCGGTTTGCTGCGCGATTTGCAGCACGCGAAATCGGTGGGGGTCATTCACGAAGATCGTGCAGCGGGCCTCACTGAAATTGCCCGCCCGGTCGGCGTGGTGGGCGCGATCACGCCGTCAACCAACCCCGGCGCGACGCCCGCCAACATGATCATCAACGCGATGAAGGGCCGCAATGCCATCATCCTCGCGCCCTCGCCCAAAGGCTATTCAACAGCTGCACTGCTCCTCGAGTACGTGCACGCCGAATTCGACAAGCTTGGTGCACCACGTGATTTAGTGCAACTGTTACCCGCGCCGGTGAATAAAGCGATCACGCACGAGCTCTTGCAACAGGTTGATTTAATCGTCGCTACCGGATCGCAATCGAACATTCGCGCAGCGTATTCGAGCGGCAAACCGGCGTTTGGCGTCGGTGCTGGCAATGTCTCGGTGATCGTGCATTCCAGCGCAGATGTTGCGGCTGCCGCTGAGAAAATCGTTCGCTCAAAAACGTTTGACCACGCGACGAGCTGCTCGAGCGAAAACAGTGTGGTGATTGAAGACGCGGTGTTCGATGCAATGATCGCAGCGCTCAAGGCGCAAGGGTGCGCTTTGCTAGACGAATCCGCCAAAGCACAATTGCAAGCGCGAATGTTTCCGGCGGGTCATTTGTCAGCGGAGTTCACGGCGAAAAGCGCGAGCGACATCGCAGCGCTCGCTGACCTTGGCAACATGAACGCCGCTCGCGTGTTGATGGTGCTGGAAACGGGCGTGGGCGCTGCTTTTCCGTTCAGCGGGGAAAAGCTCTCGCCGGTGCTCACGCTTTACCGTGCGAAAGATTTCGACGCGGCGGTCAAGCAAGTCGCAGAGATTTACGCGTTTCAAGGCGCGGGGCATTCGGTGGGGTTACATGCGTCCGCCGAACACGTTGAAGCACTGTCGATGCAACTCGGCGAAACGCTGCCCGTTGCCCGCGTGATCGTCAACCAAGCGCACGCCATCGCCACCGGAGGCAGCTTCGATAACGGCTTGCCGTTTTCGCTATCGATGGGCTGCGGCACATGGGGCGGCAACAGTTTCAGCGACAACCTGAGCTACAAAAATTTTCTGAACATCACTCGAATTGCACGGCCGATTGCGCCGAGGAATGCTGATGAGACCGCGCTCTTTGCGCCGCTATTTCGGGCGACCGGGCGGTAGTCGTGCTTCAACGCTGGCTTCCTCTCGATGAACATGACTCAGACGAATTTCTTGTCATCCTGAGCAGAGCGAAGGATCAGCTGGGCACACGCTGCGCTCCCTACGAACAGGTCTGTTCGCGACCTGATGTTTCGCTCCGCTCAACATGACAACTTGACTCGCCAAGCTTAGCGCTGAGTCGTCAAGAGAGTCGAGTGCGGCTCAAGTCGCTCGAATTGACCGCTGCCATTCCCGCAAGGGTGGAAATGACGGCATCAGACTCAAGAATGCCCCACCAAACTGCTCACGTCACTCCAATGCTTCCAACCTTTCACACGCTTCGCGGCGCGCTGCTTCATCACGCCAACGCGCAGCCTGACGCTACGTTTTTAGTCGCCCCGGAAACCAAGCGCACGTTGACCTATCGCGCACTCGCCGCTGAATCAGCGCATCTCGCGCAACGCCTTACAAAATGGGGCATCGAGCCCGGTTCACACGTCGGCTTTTTACTGCACAACGGCTACCAAACCGCGTCGATTTTTGTGGGCACGATGGCTGCAGGCTACGTGTCAGTGCCGCTCAATTTGCTCTCGCAACCAGCGCAGCTTTCCTACGTGTTGGCGCATTCGAAAGTGCGTGTGGTGTTTACGTCCACGCACTATGAAGCAACGCTTCGTGCGGCGGTGGCATTGCTCGCGGCGGAGGTTGCAGCGACGATCCGGGTTGAGGTGATTGACTCGGATTTGCCGAGTGAAATCCCGCTCGAAACAGCGGCGACCTTCGCGGCGGAACCGCTCCTACGGAGCTCTAGTCCGGCACTTTTGATGTACACATCAGGCACGACCGGCAAGCCCAAAGGTGCGCTGCTGACACACGCCAATGTGCTTCACGCCGCGCAATCGGTCATCGCATGGCATGGCTTGAAGCCCAGTGATCGCGTGCTTTCATCGCTACCGCTCTATCACATCAACGGTCAATGCGTGGCTACGATTGCGCCGTTTGTGAGCGGCGGCAGCATCGTTGCGCCGCATAAGTTTTCAGCGAGCGCTTGGTGGCATTGGGTCGCGGCGTTTCAGCCCACGTGGATCAACGTCGTGCCCACGATCATCGCGTATTTATTAAACGCCGCAGACGGCAAATCATCGCATCACCCGAGCGTTCGCTTCGCACGATCCGCATCGGCCCCGCTGCCGCCCGAACAACACAAAACGTTCGAGCAAACGTTTCACATCGGCGTGATCGAAGCGATGGGCATGACCGAATGTGCGTCAGTCGTGTTTTGCAATCCGCAGGACGCAAGCGAACGAAAGTACGGCACGCCAGGCCTACCCTGCGGCGTTGAAGCGCGAGTCGTTTCAACCGACGACGGACGCGTTTTACCAACAGGCGAAACCGGCGAGCTGCAACTTCGCGGCGACAACGTGATGCTCGGCTATTTCAACGATGCCGAAAAAACGCGAGAAGCGCTCATCGAAGACGGCTGGCTCCGCACCGGCGACGTCGGTCATCGCGATAGCGACGGCTTCTATTTCGTCACCGGCCGAATCAAAGAGCTCATCATCAAAGGAGGTGAAAACATCGCCCCGCGAGAAATCGACGAAGCACTGCTTTTGCATCCGGCCGTGTTGGAAGCCGCCGCAGTCGGCATCCCCGACAAAAACTACGGCCAAGACATCATGGCTGCTGTCGTGCTTAAAGACGGCGCAGTTTGCAGCACTGCGGAGTTAACCGCGCATTGCATCGAACACCTCGGGAAATTCAAAACGCCGAAAGAGTTTCGCTTCGTCAACGATCTGCCGAAAGGGCCATCCGGGAAGGTGCAGCGGTTGAAGTTGCTAGAGGGCTAGCGAATCAGACCCGCGTGCGAAGTAGGGATCCACTCCGAAAAACACTAACTGGTGTCCGCAGTATCGACGAACTGACAATTTGATTCGCTACGGATTTGGCAGCTGGCAAATCCGCGGAACCGGTCGGCGACTCCTTAAGCATTGAGCGCCCGAGTTTCAACAAGTGTTCAGGGAGTGACGCGTCGCCACCAAATTCCAAAGTCGTTGTTGGTATCGGAGTTGTCTCGAAAGTAACAATCAGTAGGAGCAAAGCTGATGGAAGTCGCGTTGGGGGGCACTACGACTTTTACCCAGTATCGTGGTATGCCAAAGTCTTGAGCAATCTCCGATGTGTAGTTAGTGAACCCACCGCACGGGCTAGCCGTCGTAACGTAGAACACATTCGAGTTTGGCGCAGGAAAAACGGGGCCGCCGCCTGAATTGAACACTGCTCCCATATTGTCTGAGAGATCAAGTGCCCCGCCATTGCTGTAGAAACCAGCGACGCGCACCTCGATAGCATCGCCCGCCGCCAGACCAAGCGAAGCGATGCTCACAGTGGTCGCCGCATCCGCTATGTCGGTTGGGTGCGTTGGTAAGTAGCTCCCACGTGAATTGACCCAGATAAATTGCGCACGCTCAACGTTATGCTGAAACTGCGTCAACGACGGATGGAATTTCTCGTCACCCTGAAACTCCAGTTTCAGTTGCTGTGACTGGGCGGGTGCGGGAAGAGAGGCAACGCACGTGCCTTCGCCGTTGGCTCCCAGCGTTAGTTCGCACAGTAAAGTCCCGGCGGCGCTGCTTACCCTCACGGTACCGGTCGGCACGCTCGTCTCATACAAGCGATCATTTGCCGCAGCCAGACGCTGCACCCTCGCCCGAATGACGAACGAAGACTCGTTGAATGAGGGATTTTCAAAAGTCGATGCCGTGGTCACGGAGTTAGCGCGGATTTCGCACTTACCGAAGGGCCACGTCCGCGAAACGAGCTCGCCCTTAGCAATCTCCCACCTGTTTTTGAACGGAGGAATGAAATTGGCGAAACCCGTGAAAGTTGAATACCCCACCAATGACCAACCTAACGAGGCCTGAAGCTCCAAACAGTACTGGGGACTGGCCTTCATAGATGCGAGAGAAGTTGCCACCTTGACTAACGCCGGCGCTACCTTGCCAGTCATACTGCCTTCAGCGATCAATGCTGCGGTCAATCCTAGATACGCATTGCCAAGCAGCGCCAGTTCGACCCCAACCTCGAGCGCGAGCGAAACACTGGTAGTTGTGGAAATCGGTACGATTCCAATGCTGGTAGCGCTATCAACAATCGTCCATTTCTCACTGTCATCGGCGGGTGACAGCGACCTCGGGCCAACGATCTGCGTCACGGCTCTTGGTGGCTGTTGATTGCCTAGCTCGATTACGATCTGTGTCGCATTAGAGAACGAAAAGACCTTGCCGACTAGGTCAACTTTCGCATCCACTGCGATGCAAAGCGGTACTTTGACCATGAAAGCACCCGCCGCGGCGGTGATTGGAAAACTGAATTCCCCAAGCCGTACGCGCTTCACTTGCGCCCTCGGACTGCCCGAAGAGCAAACGTCGTCGGGGGCGGTCGGGGAAGCTTCCCCGCTGACCTGGAGCGCGATTTCACCCTCCAGTCGAATTTGGATGGTTCCACGACCCGTGTTCTTGATCGGATCCCAGCGACTCAAGTCCCGCGATATGCCCACGGCGAAATAGCCTGGCACATTGACAGCCTTGTAGAACTCGGAACTAAACACAAAGTCGCACCTTCGCCCAAACTGCAATCCACCACCGGCTTGGATAACGCACCCCTTTTCGTTAGCGGCCGTTGACACACCGCCCGGCACCTTCAGCGCGCTAGGGGTCTTGAGAACGGGATCCTGCGAAGTGAGCTCAAGGGTCGCGAAAAGCTCATCTAATGCCGGCGGTCCTATCCGGAAGCGCTCGTGCGCGCCATTTGCAGTAAGTCCCATTGAGCCCAAAAGCTTAAACGCAGTTCGATCAACGATTACTACATCCCCCACCGCGTAGCCTCGATTGATAGGCGCATCAAGCATGTCAATCGCAGGACGAACGAAGTTGTTGACTTCGGCCGGTGTCGCTTGTTTCACGCCAGTCTGCAGTTCCCACTGCGCTGAAATCTGTTCTGATTCGATAGGATCGTTACATCGACGAAGCCAACTCTCTATGGCGGCCACATCAGTTCTCGCGGAGCTCGAAAGGTCGAGCCCCTGCACGAGCGACTGTCCTGAGTATCCCATGAGAAATCGCTGAATGATGACTCCAGCGATCTCTGCTGACACGGTGCCAGCACCGGTCACGTCGAAACCGAAGCCCGACAGTACCTCGCGTATCGAAGCATCAGTCACAACGCGAGCGGTTGACGTAGTCCCACCCGCCGCGAGGCCGTTAGACAAGTTGCGCAAGTAGCGGACGATCATGAGACCATCCGTTGTTGCCAACGTACGACCGTCCTCGTCGACGTCGAGTCGGCATTCGGATGCTGCGCGCTCGTATGCACCGATGTCCACGCCGCCTCCCGCAAGTCTGTCGTATCCATCACCTCGGGCATCGAACGACAAATTCAGTGGATTTTTTCCTTTGTCAATGGCTGGGCTCGCCTCGGAAATTGCAAGCGAACGACCAGCGCCGCCGTTGAAAGAAATCGGGCGAAGCATCGCGTTCGCGACACACTGGTTGTTGTTCGACGCACACCAGAAGCCCGAGCCATCCGACTCGCCCTCGAACAGTGAATGACTAATAAAAGTCTTCGCAGTATCGAGCACGAAGGTGACGTTGCTCATTCGAGACGCGGGCGTTGCACCTGCAATGATTGAGCTAGTCACGGCAACAATGCCATTAAAGTTCGGTGGCGAGCTAGGGTTACCAGGGTTGTACGCAGAAAGCCCGAGGGCTTCTTGATATTGCGCTTTGTTTCTCGCGATCGTGCTGTTTGCGATCGTCACGTTTACCGCGTTAGACTGGACGATAGGGTTGAAGGCTTGTACGGCAAATACGCCACCACCGCCAACCACCTCGTTACCGCTTATCGTTGTGTTCACGAACTCATAAATGCCGGGCGTCTCTAAGTAAATCGTTCCGAAGCCACCGCTGGCACTCGCCGTTCCGGTAGTCAAATTGTCTGAAACCTCAACACCTTGCATTCGAAAGCGATTTGCGAGTGGCGGAAGTACGGGCGCGGGGACTCCGTTCTGATCATGCGTCATGTAACTTGCTGCGACTCGGAACGCACCGATATGAAAATCTGAAGTGTTACCAACGATTCTGCTGTCTGTTATCTCAACGTTCGTATTGTTAGAAAAACTACCGCCTCCACTACCGGCGTAGCTATTTGAGCCCCGCTGAACGGCATTGTTTGCGACGGTCCATTTCCTAAGTCGGACGGATCCACTGTCGGAAATTTCGAAGCCGCCGGTACTCCCACTCGAGACAGAGTTGCGCTCAATCGCAACGTCGTTCGCGACGAGGGCTAACGCGTTCACGACACGCATGCCTCCGATGAAACCGAACGCATTGTTGTCGGCGACTCTCAATCCATTCATACTCAGATCGGCCACGCTCTCAAACGTTACCCCACCGACGCCGCCATTGGACGCCACATTTGAGGAGACCTCGCTGACTGCTATGGACAGGCGGGGCACCGACACGATCTGCAGACCACCGAAGTTTGATCCGGCTCGGTTGTCTTTAATTTGCAACGAGTTGATCGTGACCAAGCCGCCAATAGAAGCAATCCGCAATCCACCTGTATCCGAGGTGGTAGCGCGATTGCCCACCACACCGACACGATCAATTTGAACCGTTCGTGCTCTGGATACTGAACCACCGCCGAAGCTACCACTCGCCGTGTTGGCATCTCCGGCGAGCTTTCCACCGACCACCACATCGCTGAGGCTGACGTTCCCCAGCGCTCCCGAGTTGGAACCCAAAAAGAATGCGCCGCCGCCCGCCGCTGTGCTGCCACTGCCAGCAACCACTGCGTTGCCCATGAACTTTGTGTTCGAAAGCGTGACGTTTGGCAGCAGAGTGTTTGAAAGGTTGTCCCGGGCGCGCACAAAGAGCGCACCGCCAGCAGCGTTATTAACGCTGTTGTCTGCGATGCAATTGGTAAAGTTCACGTTTAGCAGCGACGTGCTCGCAAAGCTGAGTAAGCAACCGCCTGCACCTACCGTGCGACTATTTTGGAGGTTAATGTTTTGAAGCTTGACTTCAACAAGATCAGTAGAATTTGTGGGCAGCGCGGCAAGTATTCGACGTGACACGGAAGGGGACTGCCGCAGTCCACCGTCGAGTGTGATGCGCGAGGATGAACTGCCAGGTATCGCGCCGTCAATCGTCAAGGTGCCAGTCGCCACCAACACGCTCGTCGTGTTGCTGGTACCGATGTCCATTCCGCGAGTTGCGTCTACTGTGATCGTAGCGCTGCCGAGCGACGGGGCGAAGACGATGTTGTCCACGCCTCCTGCTGAGAATGCGGTGTTGTTCGCGGCCTTGCAGCCAAACGCGCCTCCGATTGGCGAGTCGCGATTGGCTGCGTGGATAGCCATCCTCAGAGTGCATTTCTGTCCCGCCAGAGTGACCAAGTTGCCTGCTGAGTCAGTAATCGCGAGGTCAGAATCGCGCACGTGGACGTCGTCAGCTGCGGAGTCGACAACCAATGTGGCGGCCGACACGCTTGTCGCTGCTACGCACGACAAGATACACACTGAAGCGATAGCCCTAAACCAAACCGAATCACTCAAACTCTGCATGACTGTCCCTCGTTGATACCAGCCTCCATCAGATACTAACGGAAGAACTTGACGAGTGCTAGTACGATTCGCCAATCCCCGTCGCACGCAATGCGCAGCAACACTTGATGCTAGCGGCCTCTACCATAGAGCGCCCTACCTAAGCGCGTAGGAAGGAGAAGGAGATGGCCGCCTCGTCCTGACGCGCCGGGCAGACGCCTGAATGGCACGACCCGCAAAAAAACTTGCGCTGAGAACGCTGCTTTGATCAGAAACACGTCTCGATCACTTTTTTGCGCTTCTGTAAGCTAACCATGCCGAATCACCACCGTCTTCATCACGCTAAATCCATACAGCGCTTCGAAGCCTTTTTCGCGGCCGTAGCCGGATGATTTGACGCCGCCGAAGGGGAGCTCTACGCCACCGCCTGCGCCGTAGTTGTTGATGAAGACTTGACCGGCTTTGACGGCGCGCGCCATGCGTAGGCCGCGTCCGCCGTTTTCTGTCCACACGCCCGCGACAAGGCCGTATTCGGTGGCGTTGGCGAGCGCGATGGCATCGGCTTCGTCTTTGAACGGCATGGCGGCAAGTACGGGGCCGAAGACTTCGTCTTGCGCCAAGGCGGCTTTGGTGGGTACATCGGCAATCAATGTGGGTTTGGTGTAGAAACCCGCCGCTGGCGACTCCGGTGCGATGCTGCCTTGGGCGATGAAGCGTAGGTTCGCCGATTTCGCGTCGGACAAGAATCCATTGACGCGATCGAGCTGCGTTTGGCGGATAAGCGGGCCCACATCCAAATCCATCGCGGCTGGCCCAACTTTCAATGCGGCGATGCGTGACGCGAGCAGCGACAACACTCGCTCATACGCGCTCGCTTCGATCAACAGTCGCGAACCGGCGCTACACGTTTGTCCGGCGTTTTGAATGATGGCGTTAACGATCACCGGGAGCGCTTCGTCGAGATTTGCATCAGCGAACACGATCTGCGGTGATTTTCCGCCGAGCTCCAGCGTTACCGGAACATGCCGTTTTGCGGCGCTTTGCGCGATGATCGTTCCGACCCGCGCTGAGCCAGTAAACGAGATGTGATCGATACCGAAAGCATCGGCGAGCGCTTGACCGGCCTCATGGCCATAGCCGGTAACGATGTTTAACGCGCCGTCTGGAAAGCCGCATTCAGCGGCGAGTTCAGCGATACGAAGCAATGACAAACACGCGTCTTCGGCGGGCTTCACCACACACGCATTGCCCGCTGCGAGCGCTCCGCCCACTGAGCGTCCGAAAATTTGCATCGGGTAATTCCAGGGGATGATGTGGCCGGTAACGCCGTGCGGCTCGTACACCGTCATCACCGCAAAACCGGGCGTGTACGGAATCGTTTCGCCGTGCAATTTGTCGCACGCACCGGCGTAGTATTCGAAGTAGCGAGCGCAGGCCGTGGCGTCAGCTTTGGCTTGTTTGACAGGCTTGCCGCAGTCGCGCATTTCAAGCGTAGCAAGCTCATCATGATTCGCCAGAATCGCGTCAGAAAGCTTGCGAAGCAGTCGTCCGCGCTCAACCGGAGCGAGCCGAGACCATGCGCCGCCATCAGCTGCGGTGCGTGCCGCTCGAATCGCGGTTGCAATGTCGGTCGCGTTGCCACGCGCCAACTGAGCAAAGACTTGGCCGTCGCTCGGATCGAGTACGGCGATCGACTCGCCGCTGCTACCGGGGACGCGCTGGTTGTTGATGAAATGAGTTGTCATGTGATGCGCTCAGTGTCTGGCGTGATGGATTGGCTTCGAGCACTTGTTGCAATTTCGAAACGACTACGCTTCGATTTAGCCAATGTCTCGGGGCATCACACCTATAAATACGAGATCAGAGCATAGTCGAGTGAGCATGACAACAGCCCCCATCGAGATCACATTTCCAGACATCAGCCGATGGGCAATCGGCAACACCGGTCTCGACTACGTCTGGTCGTTATCAGGCGCGGTATCTGGGCCGCACGTTTGCGTCGTCGCGTTGGTGCATGGCAATGAGGTGTGTGGCGCGATTGCTGCGGATCGCTTGCTGGATGCGCTTCAGGGCGGACTGACAGTGAAGCGCGGCACGCTCTCCGTGGTGTTTGCCAACGTTGCTGCGTATCACGCGTTTGATGCGACGAAACCGATGGAATCGCGCTGCGTGGACGAAGACTTCAATCGCCTATGGCGCGAGAACACGCTTGATGGGGCGCGCGATTCGCTAGAGCTTCGCCGCGCTAGGGCGCTTCGGTCACATTTCGATACGGTCGATCACTTGTTGGACTTGCATTCGATGACCGAGCCCGCGCCCGCCATCGCACTGGCGGGCGACACCGCGAAAGGGCTGGCACTCGCGAAAGCAATTGGTTCGCCCGCCAACATCCTCATCGATTCGGGGCACGCCGCTGGAAAACGGCTTCGAGATTACGGCACGTTTGCCGACGAATCCTCACACAAAAGCGCACTGCTGATCGAATGCGGGCAGCATTGGGAGCGCACCGTGGGCGATGTGGCGTGCGATGTGATGTGGCGTTTCTTGCGGCACTTTGATGTGCTTGACGCGGTCGATATGGCGCATCGTATGAGCACTGACACGATCAACGAGCCACAACGCGTCATCACCATTTCCGAAGTGGTGACGGTCACAACAGAAACGTTTCAATGGCTGCGGCCACTCCTCGGATTGGAAGTGATCGCGAGCGCCGGAACGCTGCTAGCGCATGACGGAGCGAATGAGGTTCGCACGCCGCATGATGATGCGGTGATGGTGATGCCTGTGCCCAATCCGAAGATTGGGCAAACGGCGGTGCGAATGGGGCGCGTGATGGGCGGCGATTGAACCGTCTTGGTTGAGTCAACTAAACGAGTCCGTGCGCAATGCAACCGAGCTTGATCGGTTTTTTTGACGCAGATTACGCTGATGACGCAGATTGTTTGGAGCAAAGCCGCCGCTGAGTAAAACCAAATCTGTGTTCATCTGCGCAATCAGCGTTAAAAATTTCTCTGGGTTTTACGCCGCTTTACCGCGAGGTCACACCGCAGCGGAACCGCAAGCAACGCTCACCACTCAATCGGTCTGGCATCGCTCCGATCCGGTTGGTCTACCCAGTAGCGGTGTCGTGCTTCGCGCCACTTGGCGGGCGTTGCGAATTGGTCGTGCGATGACAGCGCGATCGCGCCGTGCAAGTCGGTGCGCAGGAGTGGGATGTTTCGATCTGCGTAACGGCTCAGCACGCTGTCGCGCGGATGTCCGAACCGATTGCGATAACCAGCATTGATGAGCGCAACCTTGGGGGCGACTGCATCAATGAAATCGGGGGTCGACGACGTCGTGCTGCCGTGATGTGGCACGAGCAGCGCGTCCGCTCGAAGCCCGGCTCCGTAGCGCTCCACTAGCGCTGCTTCGCTCTGCGCTTCAATGTCGGCGGTGAGTAGCGCGGATGCGCCCTTCCCGGTGACCTTCACCACGCATGAGCGATCATTGGTCTTGAGTTTTGCAACCGCGTAGCTCTCGGCTTGCGGGTGCACAATTTCGAAGCGAACGTCGTCCCACATCCAGCGCTGACCGGCCTCACAGCCGTACACAGGCACTCGTTTTTCAGCGGCGGTTTTGACGATGTCAGCTTCTGCAAAAACGCTCGTCAGCATCCATGAAATCGGTGTTGATCGGAGCAAGGCATTGGCGCCGCCGCTGTGATCGATATCGAGATGGCTCACGACCAAGCCATCGATTCGAGACGATCCGCTCGCTCGCAAGTACGGCACAATCAATCGAGCACCCGCATCGGTGTTGTCGGTCCACTTCGGCCCCGTGTCGTAGACCAATGTGCGCGTTGCCGTTCGCACCACGACCGAGGTACCTTGACCGATATCGAGCACGGTCATTTCAAATTCACCGAGCGGTGGACGAAGCGGCGCAACAACAAACAACGGCACACACCAAAGCGCACCCAACCAGCGCATCGGAGCGCCGCGTGGTGCCAGCATGAGTAGCGCGCCAAGCATCGAAAGAATCACCGCCCACCACGGCGGCGCATGTTGGTTCCACACCGGAAACGGCAAACTCACCAACCACTCAAGACCCAGCGCGAGTCCAGCGATCAAGCCGTGAGCAGCGTGTAGAAAGAGATCGACCGGAAACACGATCCACAGAAGCGTGATGGGCACGACAACGAGCGTCACCAACGGAATCGCCACCGCATTGGCGAGCGGGCCGACCAGCGAAACCTGTTGAAACAACGCCAGCGCAAGCGGCGCCAAGCCCACCGTTACCGCAGCCTGTGTGACGAGCGCGCTTTGCCACCACGGCCGCTCGCCGACGCGACCGACGGTGACGTAGAGCAACATCGCCACCGCACAAAACGAAAACCAAAAACCCACCGCCAATACCGCCCATGGGTCGATCGCGAGTACCACCACGAGCGACCAGAGCAAGATCAACCAAGGCGACAATGCTCGGTTGAGCATGAGCGCTGCCGCTGCGGTGAGCAACATGAAACACGTGCGTTGCGCCGGTACGGCAAACCCCGCTAAGAGCGCATACGCCACGGCGATCAGCGCCGCCGAGATCGCCGCCGCTTTCTGAGCCGGGAGGTACGCTATGAGGGTGGGTGAGCGTCGCCACAGCGCAAACACACACCATGCGATCCATCCCGCAAACAGCGTGACATGCGCCCCACTGATGGAGAGCAAATGCGACACACCGGTGGCGTTAAAGAGCGCCCAGTCTTTTTCAGAAATCGCTCGCTGATCGCCCATTGCCAAGGCAATTAACACGCCAGCGTATCGCCGATCTTCGAGGGCGGCTCGCATTCGTTTACGCAGCCGATCACGCAGGCGATCAACCTGATCCGCAATGCGCCCCGCATTGGCCGCAAGCCGCCGGTTCGGCTCGTCACCGCGCACACTGCCGGTGGCGCGAAGGTTGTTTTCAAGCAGCCACGCCTCGACGTCAAAACCGGCCGGATTGGCATAGCCGTGCGGCCGCTTCAAGCGAACAGTGAACTGCCAACGCTCGCCCGGACGCAGCGCGGGCAGTGGCTCGCCCTGAAGCTCCTTGATGCTCGGCTTGTACCAACCGAGTGCAATGCGTTTGGGGACGACGGCGTCTGCGGTGATCACCTTTTCAACATCAAACGCAAATCGAATGCCGTTGGCGTCGGCGTTCGGTAAATCGTCGATCACGCCAATGAGTTCGATGTCCCGACCTTCCCACAGTGCGGGCAATTGATCCGACATGCGAAGCTCTGCGCGCCACAATGAAAAACTCGCGCCGAGTAGCAACGCAACGATGACCACGAGCGACGTACTGCGCAACCTTTCGCGACACCACAGCAGCGCACTGGCCGCGAGCGAGGCAACCAAGAGCGCGATGCAAACGAACCGCGACGGCAGCGCTGGGCTCAGTTGCGCAACGCCAACGCCAACCGCAAACGCGATCAGCGCGAATTCGGTGCGCCACATTTGGATGAGTTTGATCCTCACGTCACTGAGTCTTGTACGTGCGACCGAAGCAATTTTTGACGCAGATTTCCACAGATTTCGCGCGGATGAACGCAGATTTTTTGTTTCGTACAACCGCCGATCAGCGAAGAGAAATCTGCGGCAATCCGTGTGAAATCCGCGTCAATCTGCGTCAGAAAGCTGTGCTGCGGCAACCTAGCGCGCCGCCGTCCAATGCCCCGACTTGCCACCGCGCTTTTCAAGCAAGCCAATATCGCTGATCACCATGCCGCGATCCACTGCTTTGCACATGTCGTAAATCGTTAAAAGCCCAACACTCACAGCGGCGAGCGCTTCCATTTCTACGCCCGTGCGGCCGACGGTTTCCGCCGTCACGGCGATATCCACGGCACAGGCGGCGTGATCGATGCTCAGTTCGACCGACACTTTCGTCAAACCAATCGGATGCGCCAGCGGAATCAAATCGGCACAGCGTTTTGCGCCGCCGATAGCTGCGATGCGGGCGATGCCGAGCACGTCGCCTTTTTTGTGAGTTCCGGCTTCGATCAGCTCGAGCGTGGGGCGCTGCATGGAAATGCGGCCAGACGCCCGCGCCACGCGATGCGTTTCTGCCTTGGCGCCGACGTCGACCATATGCGCTTGACCGGCGGCATCAAAGTGCGTGAGCGGTTGGCCGCTATCGCCGGTAGCGGCGGGAATTGTGGGTGTGTGCGCGTCGTTCATGCGAAATTAAGGAACCGGTGACCGTTTTGGGCTATCTTAGCAACATGACAAATCGCTTTGCCTCTCTCCGATCTCGGCCGCTGGCTGCGTGTGCGCTGGTCGTCGCTACGATGTGCTTCACCGTAACGAACGCGCAGCGCTTGCCCGAATTGGGCGACAGCTCTGGGAGCTTGGTGTCGTCGGCACAGGAGCGTCGGCTTGGGCAAGAGGCGATGCGCGAGCTTCGTGGTAGCGGTGCGGTGTTAAACGACCCCGAAGTCAACGGCTACCTCAACGAGCTTGGCAAACGCATTCTCACTGCTAATCCTGAGATTCGAGAGAGCTTTGAATTTTTCGCGGTGGGCGACAACTCGGTGAACGCCTTTGCTATGCCGGGCGGTTTCATCGGCGTGAACATGGGGCTCATTTTGCTCACGCAAACCGAGAGCGAACTGGCCGGCGTATTGGCGCATGAAATCGCGCACGTCACCCAAAAGCACTACGCGCGTCAGCTCGATGATCAGCGCAAAAACGCTTGGATGCAGATTGCCGGAATCGCTGCGGCGGTGCTCGCCGCTAGAGCAAAAAATGGCGACGCTGCACAAGGCGCGCTACTCGGTTCGCAGGCCGCACAGATTCAAAGTTACTTGAATTTTTCACGAGATAACGAGCGCGAAGCGGATCGCATCGGCTTCCAATATTTACGCAATGCGCAATTCGATGCTGGCGCGATGAGCACGTTTATGGAGCGGCTACAACGCGCCACCGGCATTAGCGATGCGGGCATTGTGCCCGGCTACCTGCGCACCCATCCGGTCACGGTAGAGCGGGTTGGCGAAACCCGTGCGCTCGCAGCGAATGCGACGATGCGATTACCGAAAGAGAACAGCGATTACTTCTACGTGAGGGCGCTGCTTCGAAGCTACGTCGGCGATGAGCAGCAAGCCATTGCGCACTTCAAATCCGCCCTGGCTGAGCGCAAATTCAGCACCGAAGCCTCCGCTCGATACGGCTTGGCAGCGGCGTATTTGCGGGCGCGTGAATTTGCGTCCGCAAAGAAAGAAATCTTTGCGCTGAGCGCCGATGGTTTGGCGCATCCGATGTTTGCGGCGCTCTTGGGGCAGGCCTATTTGCAAAACGAAGAATTCGGTCGCGCGTCTGAGTTTTTGGAAGCTGCGATTGCGCGCTTTCCGAATCACACGCAGCTGCATTACGACTTGCCCGAAGCGCTCCTGCGATTGAAGCAGCCGAAGCGTGCGTTGGAGCGCGTTGAGGCAAGCTTGGCCAAGCGCAGCGATGATGTGCTGCTTCTGAATTTAGCGTCACGCGCCAACGCCGATTTGGGTCAAAAACTACGTCAACATCGCTATTTGGGCGAACAGTACTACCGTCAAGGCAGCTTGGCCGCAGCACTGGATCAGTTCGAATTGGCATCCAAAGCCAGTGACGGCGATTACTACGAGGCGAGCTACGTCGAAGCCCGAGCCCGCGACATGAAACGCGAAATCGCGATCGCGGCAAAGGATAAGCGGTAGCGGTTAGCTTCGTCGATATCTCTGCACAACTATCAAACCGCTGGAAAGCCCCCCGGTTGTCATTCCCGCGAAGGCGGGAAGATGGATTCACAGTTGAAGTGCAATGTCTGGAAGTGTTGCATAAATGTCTCCGCGGGAGATTTGAAGTCCAAGCACCGCCTGGGAGTGGCGTTGTATCGTTGTGC
>JAAFHR010000010.1 GCA_013298455.1 Betaproteobacteria bacterium
CTTTGGCAACGAGCTTGCCGTAGGCGATCTTTTTGCCGCTCTTGTGCATCACCATGCCATTGGCGACGGTGCATTCGCTGGCGGGCACTTTCCAGGTGTCAGCCGCCGCTGCAACGAGCACGGTACGCGCAGACGCGCCCGCTTCCCGAAGCTTCATCCACGCATCCCGAACCGAGGTCGAGCCGCCAGTAATTTGACCGCCGAGCATGGCGTTGATGTAGACGGGTGCTGATGGCGCCATTTCGATTTGAACGGATGACAAGGGCACGCCCAATTCCTCAGCAACGAGCATCGGCATTGAGGTGTAGACGCCCTGCCCCATTTCCGAACGGTGGCAGATCAGCGTGACTTTGCCATCAGCGGCGACCTTCACCCACGCATTGGCCACCGTGGCGGCAGGCGCAGTTTTGGCTTGGCTCGCCGTAGACGGCAGATTGAAACCGATGACCAACGCGCCAGAGAGTGCGCCGGTTGATTTCATGAAGCCACGACGGCTAGAGGATTCGATTTTGTCGTGCAAGGTAGAGGTGTTTTTCATGATCATTCCCCTTTATGCGCTGGCTTTAGCAGCGCGCGTCACTGCTTTTTGAATGCGCGAATAGGTGCCGCAGCGGCACACATTGCCATCCATCGCGGCAACGATTTGCTCGTTCGATGGGTTTTTATTGGTTTTGATTAACGCCGCAGCGCTCATCATTTGACCCGTTTGGCAGTAGCCACATTGCGGTACTTCTTCGGCGATCCATGCGTCTTGCAATGCCTTGCCGAGCTTAGCGGGCAGCCCTTCGACCGTGGTGATTTTCTTGCCAGCGGCCGCGCTCACGGGCGTTGAGCACGAACGAATCGGCGCGCCATCCAGATGCACTGTGCACGCGCCACAGAGCGCCATGCCGCAGCCAAATTTGGGGCTCGTCACATCGAGGTGATCTCGGAGCACCCACAAAATGGGCGTTTCCGGATCACCATCAAAACTAGCGGCTTTCCCGTTCACATTGAGTTTCAACATAGCTGTCCTCCTAAGACGCAAATGACAATTGCCAATTCATGCAAGTTACTCCGCAAGCGTACTCGCGTTTTCCCTCATACTCAACCTTGCAGCGCAGCAAATGAAACAACAGCGCCGCTGTGTAGCATCCGCTGCAAACTTCACTGATCGCTATGGATAACTTAGATTTAGACGTTCTCAAAACCGCCCTCGCCTGGACCGAGTCAGGCCGCCGCGCAACGCTCGGCACGGTGGTTCGCACGTGGGGTAGCGCACCGCGACCGATTGGCGCGATGATGGCAATTCGCGACGATGGGCAAGTGATCGGCTCCGTCTCGGGCGGCTGCATCGAAGACGATCTGATCGATCAAGTGAAACAGGGCAAGCTCGCGGCGAAACTGCCGGAGAGCGTGCGCTATGGCGTGGCGGCCGATCAAGCGCGGCAATTTGGTTTGCCCTGCGGCGGTACGGTCGAAATGGTGCTCGAACCGCTCACGCCGCAGAGCGATATTCGCGGCTTACTCGCCGAGCTCGAGGGCAGACACATCGTTCGCCGAAGCCTTGATCTGAGCACAGGGATCGCGCAACGTCGAGTGGCTACAGGGGCCGACGTGCTGAGTTTTGACGGCCAAACACTGGTCACCGTTCACGGCCCAAAGTACCGACTGCTGATCATCGGTGCGGGGCAGCTATCGAAGTATTTGGCAACGATGGCGATCCCACTCGACTACCAAGTCACAGTGTGCGATCCGCGCGACGAATACCAAGAGCAGTGGCACGACTTACCGCAAGTCACCATGACCAAAGAAATGCCCGACGACACCGTGCTCGCGATGAATTTGGATCGCAATAGCGCTGTGGTTGCGCTCACCCACGACCCGAAGCTCGATGATCTAGCGCTGATGGAAGCACTCAAAGGCGAAGCGTTTTACGTCGGCGCGCTGGGGAGCAAAGCCAACAACGACAAGCGGCGTGAGCGGCTCTTGGAATTTGACGTAAGCGCGGAGGAATTGAAACGGCTGCGCGGCCCAGTAGGCCTAGACATCGGCGCGAAAACACCGAGCGAAATCGCGATCAGCATCCTCGCGGAAATGACGGCGACCAAGCGGGGTGTGACGATGACGAGGAGCAAATCGGATTCAGAGCCGACGCTTGTCTCGTCGGCGGGCTGCGCGAATTGACACGCGCCAAGGATTCGTCCCGCCGAGAAGTCAACGTCCTCAGGCCGTAGAGAGAGGGAGAGAGTCGACCCGATGCGATGTGCTCAATCACCGTTCGCCCTGAGCTTGTCGAAGGGTTGGTTGTGTGCCATCAACCCTTCGACAAGCTCAGGGCAAACGGGAAAATAACCTAGTCTCTTATGCCAAGCGTATTGAGAGTCCTACCCGAATGACACATCCAACCGAACTGCTCGCATTCCTTGAATCCGATCCGTTGCGACACATCACACCGCTGAAAATCCTCTTGATGTTTGGAGAACGAGTGCGTGTGACGCGCGTCGAACACGATGCAGAAAGCGCGTTCATACTCATGATGCGAAGGGAGGAATCGCACTGGGATTCGGCGCATTACCCCGAAGCGACTCACGTCGTTTACTCGGCGATAGGCGCCGCACCAAGCGACGCGATGATTCGAAAGTTGGCCTCGAGGATAGTGCTCGAGACAGGCTCCGAAGCCTTCGTATTGAAAACTATCGAGCCGCGCTTGATCGATGCCCTGAAATCAACCTCCGACGCTCGAATGCCTATGAGCTATCGCTTGGCGCTACTCACGTTTGTGCCCAACGCAGATCCGAGTAACAGAGCAAGCGACGCACAAAACGTAAGCAAACTTACGCAAAACGTTTCGTACACGTCCGTTCCGCCGGAGGCTCGCGAGCTACTCTCCGCCCACAATGGCTTCAGCGCGGATGAACTCAATACGGTATTCGCCGACGGCACAGCGCGATGCTGGTTGCGTTTCGTAAACGATTCGCCAGTTGCACTACTGCTCAGCTTTGCCAACTCAAAATCGCTGCACGAAATCGGTTCGCTACACGTCTCACCTCACGCTCGACGCGCGGGGCATGCGAGAGCGCTCGTCGATGCAGCACTTGCCGACCTGCGGGCGCGCGAACTCGCGGCGCGCTACCTAGTCGATGCGACGAACGACGCCTCAGTGGCGCTTGCGCGAGGCGCCGGTTTGAATTTGACTTATCGCGCAGAGCACTGGGTTACGGCAAGCGGGCGGTAAATCACTCGCCGAGACCTCGCCGGGCGGGGAAAACTGCAACCGACCGCATCACTTCAAAGCTCAGCCCAACCCGGCCCAATGCAGTTCGTTGACTGTAGGCGCGAGCCTGATCGCGCTCATCGGACGCCCATTCAATGCCAAAGAGCGACGCCAAGTCGTCGCCCACAAGCAGTTGAATGAGCAGAATTGCAACCTTGCAAAAATAATTGTCGCTCGAGAATTCTTATTGAGAAAAGAAAGCTTATCGTACAAACGCCACGCTCTATGTGGGCAATATGCAGTTTGAAGCAACTATAGAAAAACGCAAAAAAACGTCTAACGCTCTTATTCAATAAGCTTTAGCCGCGATAAGTTAGTCTTGAATTGTGACTAAACCTCCAGCCACTCCTTGCGAACATTCGCATCCGCATTGAGCTCCGCTGGCGTGCCTTCAAACACAATCCGCCGATCACCCATCACGTACACCCGGTCTGAAATTTGTAGCGCAATCGAGAGCTTTTGTTCGATCAGCACCACGCTGATGCCGCGCCGCTTGAGTTCGCGCAGATACTCGGCAACGAGCTTCACAATCGCCGGTGCGAGCCCTTCAGTCGGCTCATCGATCATGATGAGATCCGGGTCGCCCATCAAGGTGCGGCAGAGCGTGAGCATTTGCTGTTCACCGCCCGAGAGCACGCCCGCTTCGGTGTGTTGTCGTTCGCGAAGGCGGGGGAACATGGTGTACATGTCCTCAAAGCTCCAGCGGCTCGGTTTTTTGGTGCCTTTTTCGCCGAGCATGAGGTTTTGATGCACGGTGAGTTTCGGGAAGATGTCTCGGCTTTCCGGCACGTAGCCCACGCCTTTGTGCGCGACTTCATACGCCTTGAGTCCGGCAATGTTTTCACCGCGCCAAATGATCTCGCCTTTGGTGTCGACCATGCCCATCACGGCTTTGGCCGTGGTTGAACGGCCCGCGCCATTGCGGCCCAAGAGCGCCACGATTTCACCTTCGTTTACATGCAAATTGACGCCTTGCAGGATATGGCTTTTTCCGTAAAACGCTTGCAGGTCTTTGACCTCAAGGGCACGTTTCGTTGCACTCATCAAGCCTCCTCCGCTTCGAGCACTGCGCCCAGATACGCTTCTTTCACCTTGGGATCGGCGCGCACTTTGTCAGGCGTGTCAAAGGCGATGACTTCGCCGTAGACGAGTACCGCAATCCGATCCGCCAAGCCAAACACCACGCCCATATCGTGCTCAACGGTGAGTAGCGTTTTACCTTCGGTCACTTTTCGAATGAGCTCTACGAAGCGATCTGTTTCGGAATGGCTCATACCAGCGGTTGGCTCGTCGAGCAAAACCACATCGCCACCCCCTGCAATCGTGATGCCGATTTCCAGCGCGCGTTGCTCGGAATAGGTGAGCGAGCCCGCAGGCACATCACGACGGCGCTTCAATTCAATGGAAGCCATCAACGCTTCGGTTCGATCATTAAACGCTTCGAGCGCCGAGAGCGGCTTCCAAAACGAATACTTTTGTCCGCTCGCAAACAAGCCCGCACAGCGAAGGTTTTCAAAGACCGTGAGCTTTGGAAAGATATTCGTGATCTGAAAACTGCGCGCCAAGCCGCGCCGATTGATTTCAAACGGGGCTTTGCCGACGATCTCTTCGCCGTTTAATTTGATCGACCCACTCGACGGCGCGAAGCGACCGCTGATGAGGTTGAAGAGCGTGCTCTTCCCCGCGCCGTTGGGGCCAATCACAGCGATCCTCTCACCTTTGGCCACCTTCAGATCAACGCCACGGATGATCTCGGTTTTGCCGAATGATTTTTTAACATTCGTGAGTTCGAGTGCAAAGGTACTCATACGATCGCCGCCTCTGCTTTTTTGATCGCGTCGGCAATGCGCTCTTCGCCATCGCTCCACACTTTCGCAAACTTTCGTCGCCAGTATTCAAAGGCGATTCCGCCGGCGATCAACACAATAGTTGCGATGATCCAGGACGAACTCGATGCCGCATCCAGCGGAATCTTCATCACCGTCAATTGCGAACCCGAGCCCGCTGCGACTTGAATTTGATAGGCCATCTCTACCAGCGACGCAAAGCCCCAGAGCGCGATGAGTCCAAACAAAAACATCCAGAAATACGGCCAACGCATCTTGCGCCACTCACCGTATTTCACGCGGCGTAAATTAAGCATGATGAGCGATGAGAAACCGCCCGGCGCATAGATCACCATAATCAAAAACACGATACCGATGTAGAGCTGCCAGGCCTTGGTGAATTCGGAGAGCAAGAAAAACGAAAACACCAAAAGCACCGCGCCCAAAATCGGTCCAAAGAAAAATATTGCGCCGCCCAGAAATACGAACAGCAAATACCCGCCCGAGCGGACCGCATGCAGCAGCTCGGCGTTCGCGGCTTCGATGTTGAGCGAGCTTAGGCCGCCTGCGATCCCCGCGAAGAAACTCGATGCCATCAACACGAGGAATCGAACCAAACGCGTGTCGTAGCCAACGAATTCCGCGCGCTCAGGATTGTCACGAACTGCGTTAGCAATGCGCCCAAGCGGCGTCAGCGTAAACGCATACATCGCCACCGTGCAGAAAAACACATAAATGGCGATCAAGTAGTACACCTGAATCTGCGGGCCAAACGAGAGTCCGAAATTGACCCACATATCTTTGCCAGCGGTGCGATTGGAATTGATCCCCGCTTCTCCACCAAAAAAGCCGGGAAACATCAGCGCCGCAGCGAACACCAGCTCACCAATACCGAGCGTAATCATCGCAAACGGCGTACCCGATTTTCGTGTGGTGACGTAGCCAAAGAGCACACCAAAAAACAGGCCCGCGAAACCACCCACCAACGGCACGAGCCACATCGGCAAATACCAGCCCGCAACAATTTGGTTCATCGCATGCACGGCCACAAACGAGCCGAGCCCCGTGTAGACCGCGTGTCCAAACGAGAGCATGCCCGTTTGTCCTAAAAGCATGTTGTAGCTCAGGCACGCAATTGTCGCGATGCCGGTGAAACACAACAGCGTCATCGCGAAACTTGAATTGAAAATCGCGGGCAACAGCAATAAGATGAGTGCAAATGCCGACCAAACAACGATCCGAACGCCGTTGAGCGGTTTGAAATGAAGTGGGCGCAGGCTGCTATTCATCGCGTGTCCCCATGATGCCTTTGGGCCGCACAATCAGCATGAGCACCAAGAGCAAATACGGCAAGATCGGCGCGATTTGCGACAGCTTCAGTTTCCACAACGAGTAACCGGGCGTTTCAGAGGTGGTGTCGATACCGAGGGACTGTGCGCCGCCCACAATCGACCAGTCGAGCCCCACCGCAAAGGTCTGCATCAAACCAATCAAGATCGACGCGATGAGCGCGCCACCGAGCGAACCCATGCCGCCCACGACGACCACCACAAAAATGATCGCACCCACCGATTGCGCCATGCCGGGCTCGGTAATGAACGCATTGCCACCGATCACACCGGCCAACGCAGCAAGCCCGCAGCCGCCCGCGAACACATAGGCAAACACCCGAGGCACGTTGTGCCCAAGCGCCTCAGTCGTATCGGGGTGCGTGAGCGCGGCTTGAATCACGAGCCCGATCCGTGTTTTCTTGAGCAATAAATACAAGCTGATGAGCATCAACACAGCCACCAGCATCATGAAGCCGCGATAGGTCTGAAACGTTGAATCGTAGAGCTTAAAAAGCGGCGCTTGCATCGACGTCGGAATCGAATAATCAACGGACGTGCGGCCCCAGATGAGCTGCACCAATTCGAGGATCACAAACGAGAGACCAAAGGTCAGCAAGAGCTCGGCCACGTGGCCGAATTTGTGGGTCTTTCGCAGCATGTAGCGCTCAAACAAACCGCCCAGCAGCGCCACCAGCACCGGGGCGATCAAAAACCCCACCCAGTAGTTGCTCCACGACGAAGTTTGGTAGGCAAAGTACGCACCGAGCATGTAGAAACTCGCATGCGCGAAATTCAGCACGCCCATCATGGAAAAGATGAGCGTCAAGCCCGCCGAGAGCATGAATAGCAGCAGCCCGTAGCTCAAACCATTGAGCATGGACATCAAGAAAAATTCCAACGTAACCTCCCCTGTCAACGCGCCGTGAAGCCGACACACATTGACGCTAACCAATCAGGCGTCGAATTTAGCATCTGCTGCGCTGCACCAATCGCTCCGGCGTTCACGGTTGGCGCTTCACGCCAACATTCATCGTACACAATAAAAAACGCCCCGCATGGTGCGAGGCGCTTCTCGAGCCCACCGCTAAGCGTGAGCCCACGAACCTAACGAAGATTAACGCTTTGGCATCTTGCAGGTGGTTGCCATCGAGGCCTGATCGGGCATCAAGTAGCGAACGGTTTTGAAACCGTAGCCGGTGTTTTCTTGATCAAACTTCACGTCTTTGCCACCCGCTTTGGTCCACTGCGCGATGTACATGGCTTGTTGCAATGCGCCGTCAGACGCGCGCATTTCGATGTCTTCGCCCGACGCGCCTTTCATCTTCATGCCGGCCATCGCTTTGGCGACTTTCACCGCATCGGTTGACTTCGCCTTTTCGACAGAGGCAACCAAGAAGCGAACAGCGTTCACCGCCGCAACCGTGTAGAACTCTTCGTTGAACTTCGCCTTGAAGCCCGTGTAGACGCTCTCAAACTCGCTCTGCGCAGAGTTTGGATGCCAGTACGACACCATCCGCACTCGATCTGCGCCGGCGGCACCGATAGCCGTTGGCGCGCCAATCACACCCGCGTAGAACGTGTAGAAATTACCCTTGTAACCGGCAGCCTGAGCAGCCCGTACCAACAAAACCAAATCCGGTCCCCAGTTTCCAGTGACCACGGAATCCGCGTTGGCCGCCATGATTTTCGCGACGTAGGGCGCGAAGTCTTTGACTTGACCGAGCGGGTGCAATTCGTTGCCAACGATTTTCACGTCAGGGCGCTTTTTCTTCAGCATCTCTTCGGTGAACTTCGAAACCTGTTGACCAAACGAATAGTTTTGACCGATCACGTAGACATTTTTGATGTCTTTTTGATCTTTCATGTAGTTGGTCAAGCCTTCGATCTTCATGTCGACGCCCGCGTCAAAGCGGAAGTGCCACGGCGAGCATTTTGAATTCGTGAAATCTGGGTCAATTGCGGCATAGTTGAGGAAAACAACTTCCTTGCCGGGGTTGCGTTCGTTGTGTTTGTTGATCGCATCGATCAATACGCCAGCCACGTTGGAGCCATTGCCCTGCGAGACAAAACGAATGCCGTCGTCTGTTGCTTTCTTGAGCAGCGCGAGCGCCTCTTGCGGCGAGCCTTTGCTGTCGAGCGGAACGATCTCAACGGTCACACCGCTGTTGGCTTGTTTGCCAGAGAAGCGCTCGGCCGCATATTGAAAATGCTTCAGCTGGTTTTGACCGACGCCGCCGAACGGGCCCGACAAACCTTCGATGAAACCAATTTTTACGTTTTGTGCGCTGGCCGCACCTGCAAACAACATTGCCGACGCAATACCCAGAGCCAATGGCTTGATAGAAACTCTCACGTATCCTCCTTGTTCGAACATTTTCGCCACGGCAATCGCAGTGGTTGTGCACGAATTCTAAGGAGCAGATCGGTTCAAACACTAGGGAGTTACCCAAGGGTGCGCTGCCGATGAGCGGTTTTTCGAGACAGCGCTAAATGCGAAGCCTCTGCGCGTGTTGACTGAGCTGACTAAACGCGGCCTGCATGTCAGTGGCTTCAAGCAAGTAGGGATTAAACGCTTGCCCGGCCAATGAATCCACATCGAGTCGGTGCGACGACATCAACCGCGAAAAGCCCATGCCCCATTCGCTAAACCAACGCACATTGGTGGGCGAGCTCACAATCAACTCAACGCTGTGATGGCGCGCGTCGGCGGCGATCCGCGCGAAACACTGAGTCACCAGACCACGCTCACCCTCTAAGCACTGCAGGAAAAACTCGCCCGACCAACACAGCATGCCGCTGATGCCAAGTTTCTCGTTTCGCTGTTGCGCGGTTGAAACGATGCTCTGCACATCGTCTAGATGCAGGCCATTGACACAGGTGCTCACGTAAACGAGTCGTATCACGAATTGGGCAATTTCTTGAGAGTAAAACTGGCTTGGATGATACGGCGTTGGCATGACAAAACCAATCCAAACGGCTTATGCGGCCAATCAACCCGTCTAAAATGACGCACTGCACAACCAACCCTAGAGCCGTCCTCGTGAACGCACCCCTCGCCGCAGCCAGCCTTTTCTCCAACGTCGAAATGGCGCCAAAAGATCCCATTCTTGGCGTCAACGAAGCCTTTAACGCCGACCCCAATCCCGCCAAGGTGAACTTAGGCGTGGGCGTTTATACCGACGAAAACGGCAAGATTCCGGTGCTCGAATGCGTCAAACGTGCTGAGCTCGCAATGGCTGAAAAGTCCGCGCCCCGCGGCTACCTGCCCATTGACGGGATCGCCGCTTACGACAAGGCCACCCAGGCCTTGGTGTTTGGCGCGGATTCAGATCTTGTGAAACACAGTCGCGCCGTCACGGTGCAATCGGTCGGTGGCACAGGCGCACTCAAAGTCGGCGCCGATTTGTTAAAGCGGCTCTCGCCCAACGCGGCGGTCTACATCTCAAACCCCAGCTGGGAAAACCACCGCGCGCTGTTCGAAGCCGCGGGCTTTGAAGTGCGCGACTACGCCTACTACGCCGCCGCTACCCGAAGCCTTGACTACGCGGGCTTTTTAGCCGCCGTAAAGGCGATGCCAGCGGGCTCGATCATTGTGCTGCACGCTTGCTGCCACAATCCGACGGGCGTTGACCCAACCGACGCACAATGGCAAGAAATCGCCGCTGCGGTCCGCGCTGGCGGTCTTGTGCCGTTTCTCGATATGGCCTACCAAGGCTTTGGCGATGGCGTGACAGAAGACGGCGCGGTCGTCAAACTGTTTGCACAGACGCCTGGTCCCATTTTTGTTTCAAGCTCGTTCTCGAAATCGTTTTCGCTTTACGGAGAACGCATTGGCGCGCTCACCGTGGCCGCGAGCGACAAAGACGAAGCCGCCCGCGTGCTCTCGCAGCTCAAGCGAGTGATCCGCACCAACTATTCCAATCCCCCCACGCACGGCGGCGCGCTCGTCGCAGCGGCGTTGACGGACGCAGCGGCTTACGCGTTGTGGGAAAAAGAACTGGGCGAAATGCGTGATCGCATCAAATCGATGCGCGTTGCACTGCACGCAGCGCTCAAAAAATTAGCGCCCCACGCCAATTTCGAAAATATCTTGACCCAGCGCGGTATGTTTTCTTATTCGGGCCTCAACAAAGATCAAGTGCATCGTTTGCGCAATGAATTTGGTGTGTACGCGGTGGATTCAGGGCGAATCTGCGTGGCTGCGTTGAACCTGAAAAACGTGAATTACGTGGCTGAATCGATTGCCAAAGTGCTGTAGTGAGCGCAACGGGTTTGACCGATTTTCTTTTTCAGCTATAATTTATTTCGTTGCGGGAGTAGCTCAGTTGGTAGAGCGCAACCTTGCCAAGGTTGAGGTCGCGAGTTCGAGACTCGTCTCCCGCTCCATCGTTACAGCGCCAAGCTTATCGATGGTGAGCAACGGAACCGCAACGGTTCCGTTTTTATTTGTGCGGCAGATTCGCTGCCATGCAAGAGACGGCGGGTTAGCAAAGAGGTTATGCAGCGGATTGCAAATCCGTTTAGAGCGGTTCGATTCCGCTACCCGCCTCCAAATCCCTCGCTTTCCCCTCAATTTGTGTAGCCGTGGCACTCATTTCGTCGCAAACGCGCTCTATGAAAACTTTAGTGGTCTGTCGCGTTGACCCACGTCGCTGCGGCTCTCTGTTGCTCGGGTTTCGTCATTCCTAGCTTCGTACGCAAACGCCTTGCTTCTATTGGCCTTACGACACAAAAATATACTTTTCGAAATAGCCTCTGAACAGTTTTAACCCTTTATTGCGTGGTGCTTTCACGCAAATAGCTGAACTCTAAAAATCGCTTGCCGTGAACCCAACCGCCCTCTCCGCTTCCGTCAAAAAACGCCGTACGTTTGCGATCATTTCGCACCCGGATGCCGGTAAAACCACGCTCACCGAAAAGCTCTTGCTGTTTTCGGGCGCGATCCACACAGCGGGCAGCGTGAAAGCTCGGAAAGCATCACGCCATGCCACCTCCGACTGGATGGAAATCGAAAAGCAACGTGGCATTTCGGTGGCGTCGAGCGTGATGCAAATGGATTACCGCGAGCATGTGATTAACCTGCTTGATACGCCCGGTCACCGTGACTTTTCCGAGGACACGTATCGTGTTTTGACCGCCGTGGATTCCGCGCTGATGGTGATCGATGCGGCCAACGGCGTTGAGGCGCAAACCAAGCGCTTGATTGAAGTCTGCCGTCAGCGCGACACGCCCATCATCACCTTCATCAACAAAATGGATCGCGAAGGCCGCGATCCGTTGGAGCTGTTGGACGAAGTCGAAGCCGAGCTCGGTATGCCCTGCGTGCCGATGACTTGGCCCGTCGGACAAGGTCGCGCATTCGGCGGCATCATCAATTTGCGCACGCAGAAAATGCGCGTGTTTGAGGCCGGTGAAGATAAGCTGGGCGGCGACATCGAAGACATCGCGCTGACCGACACCGCCACGCTGCAAGCCAGATTCGGCGCGGATTTCGAGCAAGCTCAAGCCAACATCGAATTGGTGGCCGGTGCTGCGCCCGCGTTCGATATGGATGCGTTTTTGGCGGCAAAGCAAACGCCTGTGTTTTTCGGTTCAGCGGTCAACAATTTCGGCGTTCAGGAAGTGCTCGACGCGCTCGTAGATCTTGCGCCGTCGCCCCGCTCGCGCGGTTCGAGCAATGCCGATGGAACGGTCACCGCCATCGCGCCCGACGCTGCGGGATTCTCCGGCGTCGTCTTCAAAGTGCAAGCCAACATGGATCCGATGCATCGTGATCGCATCGCATTTGTGCGGGTTTGCGCGGGCAAATACGAGAGCGGGATGAAGCTCAAAGTGCAGCGCACGGGCAAAGAAATGCGCCCAACCAGTGTCGTCACGTTCATGTCGCAAAAGCGCGAAGCCGTTGAAGAAGCCTACGCGGGCGACATCATCGGATTCACCATCCACGGCGGCGTGCAGCTCGGTGACACCGTCACCGAGGCCGCCCTTCCCGGCGCGATGCAATACACCGGTTTGCCGTTTTTTGCGCCCGAGCTTTTCCAAACCGTTGAGCTCGCCAATCCGATGAAAAGCAAACAATTGCAACAAGGTTTGGAGCAGCTCGGTGAAGAAGGCGCGATTCAAGTCTTCAAACCCACGCTCGGCTCACTGATGCTCTTGGGTGCCGTTGGTCAACTGCAATTCGAAGTCGTGCAGCATCGCCTGCAGACTGAATACAAAGCTGACATTCGCTTAAAGCCGTGTCAATTCGTAGGCGCTCGCTGGATCACCTGCGACGACCCAGCCGAGATGAAGAAATTCGTTGACTACAACGCGTCAAAACTCGCCTACGACGCCGCCGACACGCTCGCCTACCTACTCACCTCCGCCTACGATCTGCGGATTACCCAAGAGCGCCATCCGAAGATCCAGTTTCATCCGCTCAGGGAGCATGCGGGGTTGAAACTGGAGAAGGCGGCGTAGTGCGCTCGGTTACAAAACAAACATCGCAGCTGGAGGAGCGGCTTGCCGCGGATCGCAGCCTCCTATGCAGCGACGATGCGAGAAAAAAATGGTTAGGCGAGCCGCCTGCAGCGCAACCCATGACTGTTTCAACATAGGGTGTAGCAACGCGTTTGCTACCAATACGCCGTTACCATGTAGGCGGCCGTCGCGGTGAATTCGAGTCGCAAACGCTCTCTTCGCTCACCAATGCGCAGAGGGATTTCAAGTTGCATAGTCCGGCCTTTCACCGAATTTGCCATGTCGGGTCCATCACGCGCACCGAAGAGTTGATCGCTATTGCTGACAGCCTTGGGATCCCAGTAAACCGCACTCCAAACCTTTCCGCCAGGTGGCACGCAGACTTCGAACAGCCCGACGAGCGGGCCTTTGCCCAATGGTTGACCTACGGAACGATTGAGTCCCTTTCCCAGCGCGATTAAGCCGATACTAGGCCAGGGTCGCAGCGCACGAGCCCCGTCCGCCGCAAGCAACCCATTTTGAAATTCGATACAAATCGTTTCGCTGTTTGCGCTCGCGAAGTCGCCACCCATCGCTACACCCGAAGTCCCAACTTGCCAAGTCCATCCATCGCCGGAGATGCGGTTCGACGTGCTTAGCGGAGGTGCCGATGTATTCCGCACGTTCGTTACATCGAGCGGCTTGGGCTGAGATGCAAGCGACGCGACCAATTCAGTATTGACCGCGAGATATTGATGAGCGCAACCCGAAAGGGCTGTCACCATGTAAATGGAAATAGAAGCCTTCCAAAGTTTCATGAGATCACCATCCGTTATAGACGTAACCGCCCCCGGGCATCCGGAACGGGTCTTCCTCAGGCTCCTCGCCGAACCTCGAAAAGAATGCAACGACGAACGACCATGCCGCATCTACAAGTGAACTGCAATTGTCACAGCCCGAAGCGGGCACAGACATGAGGCAGGCCAGATGTCCCCACATACAAACGCAGCTGTCGTGCCCCACACACTCAGGAGTAGAAATGCTTCCTGGATTAAAACATCCTGGCCCGCACATACCCGAACAGGGCCCTGGGTTGTCGCAGACGCCGTTTCCGTTTTTACGAAAGGAAGTCAGCGGATTCGCAGACCCAGTAGCCGGAAATCGAGCGCCGCTGTCGCCTTCGTTCGCAACCTTACGAATCCGTTGGACATCTTTAACTTTGCTCAAGGTATCAAACTGTCCGTCCGAGTGAATCAAAAATCGACTACCAGCTGCCTTGCATGCAAGATCGCTGCACTTCGCCTGAACACCCGCGACGCGACGCGGATCGACCGCTCGCTCCAAGACTTCAAAATTGGTCTTATGGCCACTAGAGAGCTGCATTGACATGAGCAGAACGCCATACATGGAATATAAGTCGGCGAGTTTCCCATCGGTCTCTGACGCATCGTCCAACGTTGCGTAGAGAGCAGGCACTGCCTCTGCGAATGCAACTCCCTCGTCGCTCGCCAGAAAATTCGCAATGCTGTCCAATTGCTGAGTAGGCGCACGGCGAGAGAAGACGCCTTGACTAAGTTCGGCCATCACGTCAAATTCAGCCAAACGCAGGATCGACTTTTGGCTGGCGTGGTCTCGCGAACGCGCCATCAGCGGCACGACTCGGCCCTGCTCCGTCGAAAAATGCGCAATCTCTGCGCGTACCGTGCCATCGGCTCGCCAGTTGGCTTTTAGCAATAGGCGTTTGCCATTCATTGCTTGATACGACACCAGCAATCCGCCCTGCTCCGAGTAGCGATCCACGGTGAGCTTCGGCGTGCCATATTGGCCGCGACCACGCTCTAGCCAGCGAATCGCTCGCGTCTCGGCGCGCGTTGAACTAGCGGTTACCTCGTCTGTCGAGCTCGTTTGCACAGCCGCTGAGGTAAAGTTTCCGCTTCTGGCGATTGGAGGCGTGACGGCGTCGTTCGCCCCCCAACTTTGTGGCACTACTGCGACAGCAAGGCTGCTCAAGAGACAAAGAGCAACTCGACGCCACAATAGTTCAAAAGCACTCAGAGAGAGAGAGAGAGAGAGAGAGAGAGAGAGACTGCCAAAATTGCATAGAAACCCCTGTTGGTGATTGATCCGACGCATGACGGGGGCATATTAGTCCACCGCATTGCAATTCGTCAACAATTCGGCGACGCTACTGAGAGTGCGCCGGACGTGAAGACAGTTCGCGGGGAACGACAGGAATCGCTGGGCCCTGCGACGTGATCAGAGGCCACGCGGCTTGTTCACCACCAAGTAAACGCCCGCTAGCGTCACCACCATCCCCGCAATCACGTTCCAAGTGAGCGTTTCGCGGAACAAAATCCACGCCATGATGGCGGTGATGGCGGGCACGATGTACATGGTGCTGGTGAGCTGGGTGACCGAGCCGCTTCGCAGCAGATAAAACATCAATGAAATGCCACAACCCGAGAGCACAAACACGCTCCAGAACCACGCAATGATCACGTCGCTCGTCCAGCGCACGTTAAACGATTCAACGGCTAGCGCGATGGGCAACGTCACCGCGAGCGATGCGACAAACTGAATCACTTGGCCGCTACGCAAATCAAATTGCGGAACAAATCGTTTCTGATAGATCACACCGAGCGTACTTCCCAAGAGCGAAATCACGCAGAGCAAAATCGGCACCAACACGAAGCTCGCGTTAAACAATTTACCTGCCAAAACGATCACCACGCCAACAAATCCGATTGCGATGCCAGCAATTTGTCGCCGCGTGATCCGCTCTTGCGTGATGAAGAATAAACAGGCCGTAAGCACGGGCTGCAGATTCACGATGAGTGACGCGAGCCCGGCGGCGAGCCCCATCCGAACGGCCACCCACACGCCGCCCAAATAAATGGCTTGGATCATGATCCCAGCGATGGCGATGTGAAACGTGTCTCGGGCGTTGGGCCATTTGGCGCGACCGATCAGCGCCAAAACCAGCATCAGCGCAATCACACCGACATAGCGAAAACATAGAAACGACAGCGCCTCGGCGTCTGCGGCCGCGAGCTTCGCGACCACGAAGCCCGATGCCCAAATAAAGATGAAGAGCGGGATCGCTGCGCGCGGCAGCCATCGCTCAAACACAGTCGGCCATCGACTTCACCGGATGTGAATCAAAACGCCGATCATTTGCCCGCCGCGAGCTCCTTTTTCACCACCACCTCGTCTTCTTCGCGAAAGCGCCGATTGCCGCATTGCTCGCGCCACGCCGCCACCTGATCTTGGTGCGGTCCGACTAAATCATTCACCGTGTTTGCGCGCTGGTTGATCGCGGCGATTCGAACATTCAATGCGTCGACTCGATCACGCAGTGGCTGTTGCTCAGCGTTGTACGCATCGGTGGCTCGCTGCAACGCTTGGCTGCGCTCAACGAGCTTGGCTCGGTCGGCTTCGTAGGCGGCCTTCTCTTCATCGGTTTTGACGTTGACCGCACGCGCATTCATCCCCGGCACGGCGGCGTTAAGCACATCACGCTCCGCAACGATTGCCGCCGATTTTGCACGCAGCGCATCGCCCGCTTTGTTGACCTCGACCTGCTCGGCTTTAACCGCTGTCTCATCAGCTTTGAAAGCCTGCTGAGTTTGCAGGATCGCCGCCGCTGCCGCTTCGTTAGCAGCATTGAGCTTCAAGCAAGTACGAAGCTCGTCAATCGTCATGATGCGATCAGCTTTGGGTGCGGGCTGCGAAGGGCCTGCTGGTGCAGCGGGTGCCGCTTTGGGCGCTCGAGCGGCCGGTTTTTCGGCGCGGGGCGCGGTTTGGGCTGAGATAGCGCCCGACAGCGACAGCGCGGCCAGTACAACGCCGCACGACAGATTGAATACGTTCGTTTTTTTCAACTCACCACTGCTGCTTGCGCACAGCCCATTTGATATCAATACCCGCCATTTTACGGTTGCGCTTCGATGGCGTCTCGTTGCTCAAATGCGCTGCACGGCTTGGGCGCTCAGCGGTGAAGCGAGACAGCAGACAGGCAGCGCTCGCGCAGCCAGCTAGCATTGCGGTAGCGCGCACGCCACGTCGCGCAACATCCCTCACCGAGCACTGGGCTTTGTTCGCGTTGTCCCACCGCAATCGGCACCTCGCCTCCGTCGCTGCACTCAAAGACCCAAGACACCTTTCCGATGACTCCATCCTCCCACATCCTCGACACCTTCCGCCTAAACAATCGCCGTGCACTGATCACGGGCTCGTCCGGCGGCATTGGCTTGGCACTGGCTCGCGCACTGGCGCAGGCGGGGGCGAGTGTGGTGCTCAATGGCCGCAACGAAGAGAAGCTCAATGCCGCTGTGTCGCTACTGCAAAGCGAGGGGCTGGCTGCTACGGCTTGCGCATTCGATGTGACCGATGCAAGCGCCGTCAAATCAGCGGTGGATTCACTCGAAGCCGCGGGCACCGAAATTCATATCTTGATCAATAACGCGGGGATTCAGATTCGAAATCCCATCAACGAGTTTGCTGAAAGCGATTGGGCGCGCTTGATGAGCACCAATCTCGACAGCGTGTTTTTCGTGGCCAAAGCAGTCGCGCAAAAAATGATCGAGCGACGCAGCGGCAAGATCATCAACATCTGCTCGGTGCAAAGCG
>JAAFHR010000100.1 GCA_013298455.1 Betaproteobacteria bacterium
TTGCCGGTGCTGACGGATTTGGTTCGGGAGCCGCCAAAAGCGCAGCCCGCCGCACAAAAACGACCCGCGCAGCCCCCCGAGTTGGATGAGCGAATGGACGATCCCACGAGCTACTCCGGAGCCATTCCGCTGCCCGAGGTTGAGGAGCTCGACGCCAACGCTTCGCGAAACGTTCGCGCGGATTTTGCGAGTGGTACTTCGAAAACGAGTGCGAGCCCGTCGTCGACAAACCGAGTGCAGCCGTTGGCGGGTGCGATGGGCGGTGCACCGAGCCCTGCGCCGCTGCCCGAGCGAGCGATCCCAACGCCATCCCAAGCCGCAACGCCAGCCGCCGCAGCGGTGTCAGCACGATCTGCCGCAGATGCGCCGCTCGCGTTGACCCGAGAGCAGCTCAACGCGTTGCTCATCAAGCGTTTGGAGCAAATGCAGCACAGCGTCTATAGCCAAGTGATGCAGCAACTCGAATTGCATGCCAGCGGCAAGATGAAAGAAAACTTAGTGGCCGCGCTGGTGCCCGCACTGAGCACGCTCGCTAACGACATTGCTACGCGGGTGGCCGAAGACACTGCCAATCAAATGCAAAACGTGATCGCTGAGGCCGTTGAAAAAGAGGTGGCGCGGCTTCGTGAACAGCTCAATCAGCGGCGCGACGGACGATAGGATTCGCCGCTCGTTTTCTAGAGCAAACGACGCCTGATTGGGTGAACAGCTTTTTCATTAAAAGCCTTATTAATGCAGGAGTTGAAAGAGTTAATAGCGTTTTTCGAAACGCTGTTTTATCGTCTTTTAGCCCTCGCTCCGCTTCTGTTTAATAGAAAAAGCCGATAAACCACTGGCTACAATATCGCATCGCAACAATTCGCGTCGCCAGCGACGGTTTTCCCTATGTCCGCGTTAGAAAAACTCTCCAAATCCTTCGAGCCGAAAGCCATTGAATCGAAGTGGTATCCGGTCTGGGAAAAGGCGGGGTATTTCGTGCCCAATGGCGATGCGACGAAGCCGAGTTACACGATTCAGTTGCCGCCGCCCAACGTGACCGGCACGTTGCACATGGGTCATGCGTTCCAACAAACGCTGATGGATACGATGATTCGTTATCACCGCATGAAGGGCGACAACACCAATTGGGTCGTGGGCACCGATCATGCGGGCATCGCCACGCAAATCGTTGTGGAGCGCCAGTTGCAGGCCGAGGGTATTTCGCGGCATGACTTGGGACGCGAAGAATTTTTGAAGCGCGTGTGGCAGTGGAAAGAGAAATCGGGCTCCACGATCACGCAGCAAATGCGGCGCTTGGGTTCATCTGCCAACTGGAACTATGCAGACGCGACGGGAGCAGGGCAGGGCTACTTCACGATGGATTCGCACATGTCGAAAGGCGTGGTCGAGACCTTTGTTTCGCTCTATGAACAGGGCTTGATTTATCGCGGCAAGCGGCTCGTGCATTGGGACCCGGTGCTCAAATCCGCAGTGTCCGATCTTGAAGTGGAATCGGTCGAGCGCGATGGTTTCATGTGGCACATCTTGTATCCGTTTAGCGATGGCCCGATCAACGGCATGGCGGGTATGCACATCGCCACCACGCGCCCCGAGACGATGCTCGCTGATGGCGCATTGGCCGTGCATCCCGACGACGAGCGCTATACGCATCTGATCGGCAAGTTTGTTGATCTGCCGTTGTGTGATCGAAAGATTCCGATCATTGCGGATGATTTCGTAGATCGTGAATTTGGCTCGGGCTGCGTAAAGATCACTGGCGCCCACGATTTCAACGACTACGCCTGCGCCATGCGGCACAACCTTCCGCTCATCACGATCTTTACGCTCGACGCCAAAATCAATGAAAACGGCCCGGCTGCGTATCAAGGTTTGGATCGCTTCAAAGCGCGCGATGCAGTGCTCAAAGATTTAGAAACGCAAGGCTTTCTACAAAAAGCCGTGAAGCACAAGAGCATGGTGCCGACCTGTGAACGCACAGGACAAATCACCGAGCCGATGCTCACCGATCAGTGGTTCGTTGCGATGAGTAAAGCCACGCCCAAGCACGACAAAGGGCTTGCAGGCCGTGCGCTTGAAGCCGTGGCCAAGGGCGACGTGAAATTTCATCCTGAGCATTGGACGTCTACGTACAACCATTGGCTCAACAATATTCAAGATTGGTGTATCTCTCGACAGCTGTGGTGGGGGCATCAGATTCCGGCTTGGTACGACGAAGAAGGTAACGTCTACGTCGGTCGCAGCGAAGAGGAAGTGCGGCAAAAGAATCCGTCACTCGTCCTTCGTCATTCGTCCTTGCGGCGCGATAGCGACGTCCTCGATACGTGGTTTTCCTCCGCGCTCGTCTGCCACACCACGCTCGGTTGGCCGGACAAAGTTCGCTTCGAAAAAGACAGCGTGTACTTGCCGAGCAACGTGCTCGTCACCGGCAACGACATCATCTTTTTCTGGGTCGCACGAATGATCGTGATGACGCTGCACTTCACCGATAAAGTGCCGTTCAAAGACGTCTACATCAACGCCATGGTGCGTGATGCCGACGGCAACAAAATGAGCAAATCGAAGGGCAATGTGCTCGATCCGATTGATTTGCTTGATGGCATTGCGCTTGAGCCGCTGGTTGAAAAATCAACGCAAGGTTTGATGCTCGCTTCGCACAAAGAGAAGGCCGAAAAGTACATTCGAAAGAACTTTTCGAACGGCATTCCGGCGTACGGCGCAGACGCCGTGCGCTTCACCTACGCATCGCTCTCCACGATGTCGATGACGCTCAATTTCGATTTAAGTCGTTGCGAGGGTTATCGAAATTTTTGCAACAAACTGTGGAATGCGACCCGGTTTGTATTGATGAATACTGAGGGGAAGGATTGCGGGGTAGCAACGCTCCCCTCTCCCGCAGGCGGGAGAGGGGCTGGGGGTGAGGGTGGTGTCGGCGTAACGACGATCTCCGCGAATGCCACCAGCACCCTCACCCCAACCCCTCTCCCGCTCGCGGGAGAGGGGCTTATGCAGCTCTCCTTCGTAGATCAATGGCTCCTTGGCCGCCTACAAATCGCCAAGAAAGACATCGCCGACGGTTTCGACACCTATCGCTTTGATTTCGCTGCCAAAGCGCTCTATGAATTCGTGTGGGATGAATACTGCGATTGGTATTTGGAATGCGCGAAAGTGCAAATTGCTGAAGCTGAAAAAGCGGGCAACGATGCGGCTGCACGTGGCACCCGAAACGTGTTGGTGCGTGAGCTCGAAGCAACGCTTCGGCTTGCGCATCCCATCATGCCGTTTGTAACTGAGGAGCTCTGGCAAGCCGTCGCACCGCTCGCTGGAAAATCAGGTGATTCGATTTCCATGCAGCCGTTTCCAAAGTTTGGCGCGGATCGTATCAATGCCGCTGCCAACGACAAGATGGTGCTGTTAAAGCAAATCATCACGGCAGTGCGTACGCTCCGAAGCGAAATGAAGCTCTCGCCCGCGGAGCGCGTTCCGCTCGTCGCGCAATACGCCGATGCCGCCGAGGCTGCAACGCTCAAAGAGTTCGCGCCCTACATCGCCGCGCTCGCGAAATTGAGCGAAGTACGAATCGCCGATTCATTGCCGGCGAACGACGCTCCGGTGCAGATGGTGGGCGCATTCAAGCTGATGCTCGAAATCAAAGTGGACCCTGTGCAAGAGCGCGCCCGACTCGACAAAGAGATCGCGCGCCTTGATGCGGAGGTGTCTAAGGCGACCGCGAAACTCAGCAACCCCGCTTTCGCCGATAAAGCGCCGCCAGCCGTGGTTCTGCAAGAGCGTGAGCGCCTGGCGGTGTTCGTCGCAACGCTTGAAAAGAATCGGGCGCAGCGACAGTCTTTGGGATAGTTAAACGCCCAGAGATTTAGCGTCATCGGCCCTAGGTATCCGCACGTCGGAAGGCCAAAAGTCCACTTGCTATGACGTTGTCATATAAATAAACTGATTTTTCGGTCGTTTATGTGTCATTGCTCATGTGCTCAGGTTACTTGCAGTCCTCCGTTCGTCCAAAACACGTTTGCCGTCGCCCTACCTCGCGAGCGACGCGGCGGTTCGCAGCGTTTGCAAACGCGTTTGGCGCGCTGACGTTGTCGTTAGGGTTTGGCGCGGCGTCATGGGCGCAATGCCCCTTTAACGTGAGTGGAGCGAGCGCAGCCACCGTGGCGGTTGATGGGCTGGTGTTGACGCGCGCGGCGCTTGAGATGCGAGACGCAGCGCTCACCTCGAGATCGAGCGCGCTTCTAGGCGCCGACGCCATCGTGACAGCCATCGCGGCCAACGAGGCGCGGCTCGACGTCAACGGTAGTGGCGCGTTTGACTCGGATGACGCCGCCATCATCACGCGTTACTTGGCCGGATTTCGCGGCGATGCGCTGATTGGTGCGGGCGCTGGCAAGGGCGCAACGCGAAAGTCGGGCAACGACATTCAAGCCTTTATTAATGGCGGTTGCGCCGCCTCGTCGTCAACACGTAAAAAACTCTCGGTGATGAAAGCCGAGCAGATGCCGCAGAACAATGGCGGCGTTTTCATCTCGGTGTTGGACGACGTCGAAATCGATCAAAGCATCGATCTAACATGGCTCGAAGTGCAGGGCTCGCTCGCATGCACGGATCAAAACTTAACGCTCTCAGCCGGTTGGATCATGGTGCACGGAGGCGTTTTGCAATGCGGTACCTCCTTGAATCCGTTCAACAAAAAACTCACGATCACGCTGAAGGGCGCGAAGTCGGACGAGGTCGCACTGGGCGCTGGCATGGGCACTAAGTTGATCGGTGCGATGCACGGCGGGCGTATTCGTTTGTTCGGCGAAAACCGCGTGTCTTGGACGCAATTGGACGCCACGGCAAATGCAGGTAGTGCGCAGATAACGCTGAAAGACGCGGTTGATTGGCGTGCGGGTGAGCGTATCGTGATTGCATCGACAGCGTTCGATCCAGACCAAGCGGAAGAGCGCATCATCGCGTCAGTGTCGGGAGACGGCAAAACGGTGACACTGACGCAAGCGCTTAGCTACTTGCATTACGGGCAACTGCAAAGCTTCGCCAACAAAACGCTCGATTCACGCGCCGAAGTGGCTTTGCTCTCGCGCAACATCGTGATCGAAGGCGAGGAGGTTGTCTCGACTCGAGACCAGTTTGGTGGGCATGTGATGATCATGGGCTCATCGTCAACGGCGCGCGAGACTGATCCGGTAAGGCGCTCCTCGGCGCGTATCCAGGGTGTGGAATTTCGGTTCATGGGCCAGTTCGACCGACTCGGGCGCTACCCGATCCATTGGCACTTAAATGGCGATAGTCGAGGGGACTTTGTGCGCGGTTCGAGCTTTCATTCGAACTTTCAGCGCGGTGTCGTTGTGCACGGCACTGATAACACTGTGGTGGAAAGGAATGTCGTGCACCGCTCGATCGGTCACAGTTACTCCTCCGAGGACGGCAGCGAGACTGGCAATTTGTTCTCATCAAACCTTGGATTGCAAACGCAGGCATTTCCGCGCGAGGCGACGAATCCATTGCAAGCTGCGCAAAACGATACGCAAGCCGCGACCTATTGGATTCGCGGCGCAAACAATCGCTTTATTGGCAATCACGCGGCGGGCGGAGACCACACGGCGTTTTGGTTTGACAATGTTGGGCGGGTCGATCAATCGAAAATCGAGTTTCGCTCAAACGTTGCGCATTCGTATTTGATTGACGGCAACAAGCAAGGCGATCTCTGCTGCAGCTTCGAGAAGTCTGCGCTCTGGTTCACCGGCATTGGCTATGACACGCCTTACCGCGGCCCGTTCCCGGTGTCGCAAATGACGATCTATAAGAGCCGCACCGCGATGTGGGGTAACCCATTGACCGTTGGGCAAGGTTTTGCGGACGTACGGCTCAGTGATTCGATCATCGCCGACAACCTGATGGGTATCAATAGTCATGGCGCGAAGGACACAGTGATCGTTGGCCGCAGTGCTAATCCAGATACGGTGAGCGGGCTTGGCTCGCAGGGCGTACAAGAGTATGGGCACAGCTTGCGGCTTGAAAATGTCACATTCGTGAATTTCCCTGGTGGTGGCGCGCTGGCTCACCGAAATTGTCATCGCGAAGCGGGCAACGTCACTGCCATCAATACAAGCTTCATCAACTCAAAGATCAATCTTTGCGCGTCGGCGGGGCAACAAACCAGTGACATGGCCATTGCGGACACCACGGGCAGCATACTCGCTAACAACGTGCCAGTGACCATTACGCCGTCCAACAATGGATCTCGCGCGATGTACATCGCAAACGACTGCCCGATCAATGCCTCGCTCGGCGCGCGGGTCTGCAATGGCTTGCTGCGTTACTCGAACTTGCACATGCGTGGGACGACTGCGAATCTTTTGCGCGACGATGGCGTGACGCTCAATTCGATCGATGTCAACTCTTATCCTTTCTACTGGACAACCATCGAGGGGCGGCGATATTCACTCGTGGGCGACGTGTCGTCGCAGCCAGCGCTTGAGTTCACAATGTTTGGCAAGTACGAAGACGACGATGCTGATCGAAGCACGATCGTGCGAATCCCGGCGACTTCGAATTTCTCCATCGTCGGGCTCAACGCGAATTGGTTCAGCGAATGGAACGCCACTCGAAACGGCATGACTGCGGTGCCGCAACGGGCGTCGCTCTCAGCGCTTGAGTCCAGCCCCGAAACCGCCTATTTTTACGACGGCGCAGCCCGGGTGATTCACCTAAAAATCTGGACGATCGGACTTAACCGTGTCTATATCGACCGACGGTAGGCGGACGACGCTTCTTGCGACGCCGCGCATCCGGGAAGCTGGGTGCCGCTACGAGAAGTAAACGGCCGTTGCCACAAATTGGCCGCTGGCGTCTTTCTCAAACGTGATGATGGCCTCAACGTCCTTTTGGCCGTTGGCGTTGGTGTCAAAGGTGCGACCTTTGTAGACGAATTTGTGCTGCTTGGCGTCGGCCGTTTCCGCGACGTCTGGCTTGCCTACGCGCTCCATGACCACGGCCTCCGATTGACCCATGACTTGGCCTTCAAAAATGCCGCGGCTGTAACTGCCGCCGCAGGCGCTGAGCAGCAGCGAGGCACATGCCAAAAACACCAGAGCAAGTTGACGAATCGCTTTCATTTCATTTCCCGAAAAACAAGTTAAAGATGGATGTTGGCGGGTTCGCAGGGCGCGACGCCGAACTAGAGACTGTGCATAATGCCCGATTCAGTTGACTACATGCTGACAGTGCGCCAATGACTGCTACCACGCCCGCCCGATCGCAGCAAGCCGCGCGCCCGGTTCGCCGATTTCCCACCCTCCCAAGCCTGCCGCTGCGCTGTGTCAGCGTTGCGCTGTCTGGTTCGCTCGATGCCGACGCTGTTGCAGTTGCAGCAAACCGATTGCGTGATCGTGGCCACGAGGTGGCCGTTCCGGCGTCCGTTTTAAGCGCTTGGCGCTACTTCGCGGGCACCGACGACGAGCGCTTGGCGGCGCTGAATGGCGCGTTAGCTTGCGACGCCCAAGTGGTGCTGTTCGCCCGCGGAGGCTACGGTCTGTCGAGGCTGCTGGATCGAATCGACTGGCAAGCCGTTGCTGCCAGTGGCAAGCTCTTCTGCGGCTACAGCGACGTTACGGCGTTCTCGCTGGCCGCTCTGGCTCGGGCGAGTTACGTGACGTACGCCGGCCCCGTGCTCTCGGGCATCATTCCTCACGATGTAGAGAATCAGCCGGATCAGTTCGCCTACGACAACCTCCTCGCTGCGATTACCAACCGTAGTCATCACTACGGCTCGATGAAAAATGACCTCGATCTGCCGTTCGGGCGCATCGAAGGCACGCTCTGGGGAACCAATCTCGCCATGATTTCGCACTTGGTGGGCACGCCGTTTATGCCCAACATTGACGACGGCATTTTGGTCCTCGAAGACATCGCCGAGTCGCCCTACCGAGTCGAGCGCATGCTCTGGCAATTGAAACACTCGGGCATCCTTGATCGGCAACGCGCGATCATCTTGGGTGAATTCACCGACTGTGAACCAAGCCCCAGCCTGCGCTACCCATACAGCATGCCAGAGGTTCTGGAGACGCTTCGCGGGATGGTTCGCTGCCCGGTGCTCACAGGGTTTCCGTTTGGTCATGTCGCGCGCAAAGTCACTCTGCCAATGGGCGGACGCGCTCGGCTAAGCGCGGCAGGGTACGACTATGAGCTGAGTTTGATTGCGGACTGAGTGCGGTTTCAACCGAGGTCTCGTTGACTTCCCATCAACCCGACTTTGACCAATTCAGATTTTCGTCCTATAATCGAAGGCTTAGCGGCTGTAGCTCAGTTGGATTAGAGTACTTGGCTACGAACCAAGGGGTCGTGGGTTCAATTCCTGCCAGCCGCGCCACACACTACAAGGGTTAGCAAGTTAATAGCTGCTAACCCTTTTTCTTTTTTCGCTAGCCCAGCGTGTGGACGTGACACGCGTCGGTAGCGGGAGTCGCTGCATGAGAGCTTCGAAAACTCGCGCGTGCTGCCACCCGGTGCCGTCACTCTGGCGTTCGCGGCAACTGACTGCCCGACGCGCCGGGCTTTGGTGTGATCTCCTCAATACGGACGTTACTCAAGAGCGTCGTGCCTGTGCGGCCGAGCGTGGCCGTCATCGTCGATACGAAATCGGTGCTGAGTTGCTGGCTCGAACAAAGTGTAGGTACGGTGAACTCCGTGCTGATGCGCTGCCAATCGGTGCTAGCGGTAGCGGGTGCGGCGTCTCGGCTCCGCACGAGTGACGGCGGATCGGGGAGCGCACTCGTTGGCAGACATCGTAGCGCGAGCGCAATAGCGAGGTTCGGTTCAGTCGTGACGGACTCGCGTCGTTCGTAGCTCAGTCGGTAGCGACCCGCGGGCAGTGCGATGACCTGCGCCGCAGGTGTAGAGCGAATCGGGCGGCCGTTGAATCGAACTGAGAGCACTCGCTTGCCACCCGCCGCGCCTGCCGACACGATGGATGCGGCAAAGCCGTCGCGAAAATCGCCGCCTTGGCTGATTTGCCAATCGAAGCGACTGCCACTCGGCTCCGAATCAAACGCGCCGTTAAACACGTGCCCAATGCGTTGCGGTAGCTGTGGCGCGGCACTGAGCCACAGCCATCGCGCAGCGGCAGCGTTGCCCTGCGCCGACGCACGCTCAGAGACGCAATTGAGCAGCTCAGGCTTGGGCGTAGTGCGCTTACTGACCGAGGCCAGTAGCGCCACTAGCGTTGCGCTTGATTGATTCGAAGCGCAGGCAAATGCCGTGTATTCGAGCGCGGCGGGCCACGTCGCAAAGTCGTCAGTCGGGATGATGTCTCGACCCATACTGCTCTGAAATAGGGTTTGCAGCGCTGTAAACGCCGCCGCCTGATCGATCGGGCTGAGCACCGCCAGACGCATTGCCGCGAGCGTTGCAGCGCGATCATTACCCAGAGCGCGTTCTAGACTAATTCGTTTACGCAGCAGCGTCGGGTCGTTCGGAGCGAGTCGTTCGATGAGTGTTAGCGCGTCGCTTGCGAGCCTCAAATCGCCGTTGGCGAGGGCGCTGTC
>JAAFHR010000101.1 GCA_013298455.1 Betaproteobacteria bacterium
AAAAAGCAGCAGCTAAGAAGCCAGCCGCCAAAAAAGCAGCAGCTAAAAAGCCAGCCGCCAAAAAAGCAGCAGCCAAGAAGCCAGCCGCTAAAAAAGCAGCAGCCAAAAAGCCAGCCGCTAAAAAAGCAGCAGCTAAGAAGAAGTAATTCTTCGCACAGGGCGCTTCGGCGCTCTAGCAATGAAAACGGCGCAGTGATGCGCCGTTTTTCTTTTGTGCTTTGCCCTTTCGTCGCGCTGCGCTGCGATCACAGCAGAGCGACCCAAACGCGAGGCCAAAGCACTTCAGTCGACTCGCTATGGTCAGCGCGCCTTTTTCTTCGCAGGTGCCCGTTTAGTCCCCTTAACGTTGGCTTTCTTAACGCCGCGATGTGCCGATTTCCCTTTGGCATACCGACCGGCCTTGGCCGAACGCACGGGCGCAGGGCCCGATACATAGAGCAACTGCCCCGCCCGTGCCGATTGCTTGCCCATACGATTCCATTTGGCGAGCGTTGCTGGCGCGATGCCGTAGCGCTTGGCGATTCCCGCGAAGGTCTCGCCCTTACGAACGCGATGCGCCCGTGGCGCGACGGCCTCGGGAAACTTGGTGAACACCGCGTTTTGAATGCTTCCGAGCGCATCAGCCGACGGCCCATCGCTGGGCACGAGCAAATGGTAGCCCGCAGGCAACACCGCACCCGCCGAGCGAATGCCGTTGACCGATTTGAGCGCATCCACCGACGTGCCAAAGCGCGCGGCGAGCGCCTCAATGCGATCACCGGTGCGCGTTTTGTACGCCATCCACGACACACGCGGGCGCTCGTCGGCCTCTAAGCGCGAGAGAAACACATCGGCTTTATCGGCGGGCAGCAGAATTTGAAAGTCGCCCCGACCGGCGATCACGGGCCGATTGTGTGCAGGATTTAATGCGATGAAATCGGGCTCAGTCATGCCCGCGAGCTGCGCAGCCTTCTTCAGATCAATGGCGTGCGAGAGGGTGATCGTTTTGAAGTACGGCTCATTGGGGATGCTCGCGATGGTGAGTCCGTAGGCCGCAGGGTTTCGAATGATGTTTTTGACGGCCTGCAACTTCGGCAAGTAGTTCCGAGTTTCGGCGGGCATGTTGAGTGTGAGATACGAGCCGTCGCGCCCCGCTGCCTTTGCGCGCGCAGAGGCTCGACCTACCGCACCCTCGCCCCAGTTGTAGGAGGCGAGCGCCAGCTGCCAATCACCAAACATGCCGTGCAATTTCGTTAGGTAATCGAGCGCACCATTGGTTGCCGCCACGATGTCTCGCCGTGAATCCGCCCACCAGTCCTGCTTCATGCCAAACGCCGTACCGGTCGATGGAATGAATTGCCAAATGCCAGAGGCCTTCGCCGACGAATGCGCAATTGGATTAAACGCGCTCTCAATCATCGGCAAGAGCGCGATTTCGAGCGGCATGCCGCGTCGCTCTAGCTCGGTGACGATGTAGAACATGTATTTGCCCGAGCGATCCACGATGCGAGCCATGTAATCGGGGCGATCGGCGTAGTACTTTTCCCACTTGCCGACGAGCTCATCCTCAAGATCGGGCATCGCGTAACCTGCGCGAATTCGATCCCACAGATCAGACGGCGGCGGCACAACGACCGGTGCTTGTGGTGCGGCGGCCTCTTTCGGCGGCAATTCATTGACGATGATGGGGGCTACGTCCGCAATGGGCGCTGCGCTGGGTGTTGTCGCGCTTGTCGCGGTTGTCGCCGTGGGCGCTACTGTCGCGCTTGCATTCACCGACGCTGGCGATGTTGCGGGCGAAGGTGTCGTCGAAAGGGTGATCGCTTTTGAAGTGTCATCGACGACAGCGGGCTGCGATGTAGCGGACAAGGCGCCTACCGGGGTAGCCGCGCCGTTTGAAGCCTGTGACACTGTTTGCGCTGCAGCGTGGGTCGCGTGCAACACGGCACCCGCAAAGAGCGCCGTAGCGAGCGCAAGGTTGAGCGCTTTGAGTGACGAGGGGACGATGTGTGTAGCAAATACTGCGCGGGGCAGCGGTTGTGATCGTGAAGATATGAGCACGCTCACTCCTGGACAAAATTTCGCGCGATGGTACTCACTTCAATCACGCGCGTCAAACGAGCGTTTGGATTGAGGTCGGTGATTTGGTTGCGCGCGGGGATCAAAGATCAGATTGACCGCGCAGAGCGTGCAACGTTCCGCACTACCGAAACACGTCTTTGTGCGAGCGAATCGTCGTAAACACACTCACCGGATCGGACAGCGACTGCCCCGCATGGCGCGCTGCATGTTCGCGAACATTGGGTTGCTCGCAGCGCAAAAATGGATTGGTTGCGAGTTCGCGCTCGATGGTGCTGGGGAGCGTTGGCTCATTTCGAGCGCGGGTTTCGGCATCCGAAAAACTGCGCGCGATCAACGCTTCGTTATCGGGCTCTACGACCGTCGCGAAGCGCAAATTTGAGAGTGTGTATTCGTGCGTGCAGTAAACCTTCGTTGCAGGGGGCAGCGCCGCTAAGCGCTGCAACGATGCGTACATTTGTGCAGGCGTGCCTTCAAACAAGCGCCCGCAGCCCGCCGCAAACAAGGTGTCACCACACAACACAAAGCCATCACCCACGTAGGCGATGTGGCCGCGCGTGTGGCCCGGAATTTCGATCACTCGAAGGGTTGACGCCGCAGCCTCCGTCGTGAGCCAAGGCTGCAACGCCACCACGTCACCCTCTGCCAAGGGATGTGTCACGCCAGCAATCGCTTCCGCTTTGGGACCCAACACAGGGATCGAGCGCAGAGCGGTGAGCGCTGCGATGCCGCCGGTGTGATCGGCGTGGTGATGCGTGATCAAAATCGCTGAGAGCGTGAGCGCTTGCGCAGCGAGCACCGCTTCAACGGGCGCCGCATCGCCGGGATCAACAACGATACAACGACGCTTCGTTGACGGGCTTGCCGCGCTGCGCTCGACGAGCATCCAGATATAGTTGTCGACAAACGCTGGAATGGGAACGATGTCGAACACGGTGGCTCCAGGCGACGAGATTTCGCCAATGACTGTGGATGAATGGCTGCAAACGCCGCTCGGCCTGCATTTGAGCGCGCGCGAGCAGCGCATCTTTGATCGCGTATTGCCCGATCTCTTTGGATTTTATGCCTTGCAAATTGGTTGCGCTGACATGCCGCTGCTGCAAGCGAGTCGTGTCGGCGCAAAGTTTTCGATCGCGTGGAACACGTTGGCCGACGCGCTCGCTGAGGCCGAGCAATTGCCGTTTGCGGAAAATCAATTTGATGTGATTGTGATGCCGCATGTGCTTGAATTTCATGCGCTGCCACACGAAGTGCTCCGAGAAGTGTTTCGCGTGTTGCGCCCCGAAGGGCGGCTGCTGATCACCGGATTCAATCCGTATTCGCTGTTTGGTGTGAAGCGCTATTTCGGTCGCGAACGATCGGGTGCGTGGAGTGCTGAATTCATTGCGCTGCATCGATTGAAGGATTGGCTCACGCTCCTAGGCTTCGATTTGGTCGAAGGGGAGCTCGATTGCTTCAACGCGCCATCGCAACGCGTGCGCTCCGTGGAGCGACCCGATTGGTTGGAGCGTGCGGGCGAGCGTTGGTGGCCGTTTGCAGGGGGTGTGTACTTTTTGCACGCGGTGAAACGTGTGGCGGGAGTTCGATTGCTCAAACCGGCTTGGGCGAAACCACCGCGACGAAGAGCGGCGGCTGTTGCGCCGTCGCGTGGCGCGGCTAACGCATCGCCCGCGCCGCCGATTTCGCCGCCCAATACGCACCCCGAGTCAGCGAGTTGATCGCGCTTCAAGCTACATTCAGTCGCTTCTTCACGCGCTGAATCGAATTCCATTTGAGCTCCGAACCCGACGTCATCATCTACACCGACGGTGCCTGCAAAGGTAACCCGGGCCCCGGCGGCTGGGGCGCGCTTTTGATGTCTGGCGAACATCGCCGTGAACTCTTCGGTGGCGAGCGCGACACCACCAATAATCGAATGGAGCTCACTGCGGCCATCGAGGCGTTGAAAGCACTCAAACGCAATTGCAAAGTTCGCCTGTTTACCGATTCGAATTACGTGAAACAAGGCATCGAGACGTGGATTCACGGCTGGAAGAGAAACGGCTGGCGCACCGCCGATAAAAAACCCGTGAAAAACGCCGATCTATGGCAACTGCTCGATCAGCAATGCGCCGCGCACAGCGTGGAGTGGCGTTGGGTCAAGGGTCATGCCAATGATCCCGGCAACGAGCGCGCTGATGCACTGGCGAACCTCGGTGTGCCATCCTAGCTTTACTTATCAATGCACCGTTTGGTGTGGGCTACAGAGTGTTTTTGTTTACTTTTGATAACCGCTAAACCTGCGGTGTAACCCTTATTAAATCTCGCTAAAGATTGAAAAGTTGATAGGGTTCTTTCTGCTGTGCGATTTACAGTCCTGATGATCAACATGACTCGGAAGTAAGCGTTGTTGAGTAGTTGTCACTTAGAGCGGAGCGAAACATCACGATGCAGCCGTTTCTCTTCGCCAAAGCGCTTTTTGTATGCGCCGTGATCCGTCGCACTGCGCAACATGAAACAACGCCAAAACCGACCGATTTTTTGACGCAGATTATGCAGATTGCGTGGATGAACGCAGACTACTTTTTTCTCGAAGGCGACGTTGCTTTGAATCATCTGCGGAAATCTGCGCAATCCGCGTCATCTGCGTCAAAACAAAAGAGCGTCGTGTCGCGAAGTGTGGGTCGATCTCTCCTCGGACGTTTCATCGCTCGGGGGCGGCGCACTTCGCCATGACAGTTAGGTTGCCAATCAGGTTCACATCTCTCCCGCCAGCGCCATCGAATGCAGTGAATGCGATTGCGCTCGCTCCGCAGTCGGTGCGCCGATGATGCAGTGATCAAACACATGAACATCGATCAGCAGCAACGCCTGTTTGAGTAATTGCGTAAGGCGCAGATCCGCCGCGCTGGGCGTTGCGACCCCCGAGGGATGATTGTGCGCAAAGATTACGCCTGCGGCGTTTTTATCAATCGCCGCACGCACCACTTCGCGCGGATACACGCTGGTTTGGGTGAGCGTGCCGCGAAAGAGCGTTTGCGTGTCGATCAAGCGATGGTGCGTGTCGAGCCAGAGCGCGACAAACACCTCAACCCGCTGATGCCCAATAGCGAGGCGCAGGTAATCGTTAACCACGGCGGGGCTATTCATCACTGGCATCTCACGCATGCGGCTCGCCAAGGCGCGGCGCGCGATTTCAATGCTTGCTTGCAGCTGCACAAATTTCGCCTCGCCCATGCCGTGCACGGCGCAAAACGCCTCGCGCGGCGCATTCACAACGTCTGCCATCGATCCGAAGCGATCCAGAAGCTCCCTCGCCAACGTGACCGCGCTTTTCCCGACGACGCCCACGCGCAGAAAAATCGCCAACAACTCCGCATCGGTGAGCGCCGCCGCGCCGCGCTCGATCAGCTTTTCGCGCGGACGATCATCGGCGGGCCAGTGCTTGATGCTCACGTGCGGCGCGGGGCGAGAGGGGCTTACCATGCGGTCAAGGGCGATTTGAGGTGTCATCGGCGGGTTCGCTCGCGCTTGATCGCGAATAAATGGCTAGACAAATAGTGTACGTTAATACAGTATTTTGTGCTATGAGCGCTCCACTTTGCGCCTTCGCGTTAAATTCCGCTCTGCTCGTCAATTGCCTTTTAACGCTAACGGAGAATTGAAATGCCCGTCACCCCGCAACGAATCGCTCGACTGCGCTCGATCAGCGTGTCAGCGCTCGCGGCGTTGCTCGCGAGCCAAGCGCTCTCCGCACCCAAGTTTGCCGAAGGCATGTATCGCGTCGATTGGAACGGCAAAGTGCGCGATTTGTGCGTGGATTTCCATACCAATGACGACTTGACGGCGCGCGACTGGCAAGGCGTGTTGGCGGCGCAAGGCCCGCTTTGTAAGATCTCTGAGGTGCGCGTTGCCAAATCAAGTGCAAGCTGGGTCGGGCGTTGTAGCCAACCGTGGATGGGGCGCGTGACTAACGTGGAGCACCGTGTGAGCGTGAAAACCAACGCCGACGGCAGCTTTGACATCCTGACGGTGCTCAGTGGCGATCAGCAAGCGCGAATTCCGATTCGCGGCGTACCGCTCACCGGTAGCGCGGCCAAATGCACGCCCGATTCGCCGATGTTTCGGCCGTGGCAGTAGTGCTTTTGTTCGGTTTCCGCGGCCAACGAGCCCGAACGTGGCCTGTTGTGCTGGGTTTGAGCGGCGGGGTTCGTAAAATCAAGCAATTGACCCAGATTGCTGCACTATGGCTAAAGCCGCCCCCAAAACGTTTGAATCCGCACTCGACGAGCTCGAAAAGTTGGTCGCTGATTTGGAAAGCGGCAAACTGCCACTGGCCGATTCGCTCGCGGCGTACAAACGCGGCGCAGAGCTTTTGAAATACGCCCAAGGCGAGCTCTCGGCAGTCGAGCAACAGGTGAAAATCCTCGAAGGCGACATCCTCAAGCCGTTTCAAATCGAGTCGTGAGTAAAGCTATTTCTGGCCTCGCATTCGAGGCGTGGGCGGCGCTGCATCGTCAGCGCATCGAAGCCGCGCTGGCGCGATTCATTCCTGATGCCGAATTGTCGTCGGGGCGAATGTTTGAATCGATGCGCTACAGCGTGCTGGGTGGCGGAAAGCGGCTTCGCGCGCTCTTGGCCTACGCCAGCGCCGAAGCGGTGGGCGCTAGCAGCGATGTCGCCGATCATGCGGCAGCATCCGTCGAAATGATTCACGCCTATTCGCTCATTCACGACGACATGCCCTGCATGGATAACGACGCGATGCGCCGTGGTAAACCGACCAATCACGTGGTGTTTGGCGACGCGACCGCCATGCTCGCGGGCGATGCGTTGCAGCCCTTGGCATTTCGGGTGCTCCTAGACGCCAACGCCTCTGCCAGTGGCATTGTGGCGGCGAGCCGATTGCTTGCCGACGCCTCGGGCGCGCGCGGCATGGCGGGTGGCCAGGCGATTGATTTGGCCAACGTTGGCAAACCCATGACGCAAGCCGCACTCGAAGAAATGCACGCTATGAAAACCGGCGCGATGTTTGAAGCCGCCGTGGTGTTGCCCGCGCTCATGATCGAAGCTGATCAGGAGCGCGTTGACTCGCTCACACAATTTGCAGCCAACATTGGTTTGGCGTTTCAAGTGGTCGATGATGTACTCGATGCGACCGCGAGCAGCGAAACGCTCGGAAAAACAGCGGGCAAAGACGCCGCCGATGACAAGCCCACCTTTGTGTCACTGATGGGAATTGATGCTGCGCAAGCCTACGCCCGAGCGCTTACCCGGCAAGCCATCGCGGCTGCGGAAGTGATGGGCGGCAATAACGCGCGGCTTATTGATGTCGCCTTCGCTATGGCGGAAAGAAAGTCCTGAATGTCACGCCTTGATTCGATCAATTTCCCCGCCGATTTGCGCGCTCAGCCGCCCGAAGCGCTCAAACCGATTAGCGATGATTTGCGCGCGTTCGTGCTCGATTCGGTATCGAAAACTGGTGGCCATTTGTCGTCGAATTTGGGCGTGGTTGAGCTCACCGTGGCGCTCCACTACTGTTTTGACACGCCCCATGATCGCTTGGTGTGGGATGTGGGTCATCAGTGTTATCCGCACAAGATTTTGACGGGCCGACGTGATCGCATGAGCACGCTTCGGCAGTGGGGCGGACTGGCCGGTTTCCCGAAGCGAGACGAGAGCGAATACGACACCTTTGGCGTGGCGCATTCATCAACGAGTATTTCTGCCGCGCTCGGCATGGCGATTGCAGCAAAGGCCAAAGGCGAATCGCGGCGTGTGGTGGCGATTATTGGCGACGGTTCGATGAGCGCAGGTATGGCGTTCGAAGCGCTCAACAACGCGGGCGCAGCGGATGCCAACATGCTCGTTATTCTCAACGACAACGAAATGTCGATCAGTGAGCCCGTCGGCGCGTTGAATCGCTATCTTTCGCGGCTATTGGTGAGCAAAACCTACGGCGCGGTCCGAAGCGCCGGAAAGAGCGTGCTCTCGGCCATTCCACCCGTCGCCCGCTTTGCGCGGCGTTGGGAGGAGCACATGAAAGGCATGGTCTTGCCCGGCACCATGTGGGAAGAGTTTGGCTTCAACTACATCGGCCCGATTGATGGTCATGATGTGGATTTGCTCGTTGAAACCTTAAACAAAATCAAAGACAAGCCGGGCATGCAGTTTCTGCACGTGTTGACCCGCAAAGGCGCGGGCTACGAGCGGGCGGAAAACGATCCGATTCTCTATCACGGTGTTTCGAAATTTGATCACTCGGTGGGCTACACGCTTAAACCCGGGAAGCCCACGTACTCCGAAATTTTTGGTGATTGGCTCTGCGACAACGTTAAAGCCGATCCTACGGTCGTCGCGATCACGCCCGCCATGATCGAGGGTTCGGGCATGGTTCGCTTTTCGAGAGAGCATCCCGCCAATTGCTTCGATGTCGGGATCGCTGAGCAACACAGTGTGACCTTCGCTGCTGGTTTGGCCTGCGAAGGCATGAAGCCAATCGTTGCGATTTACTCAACGTTTTTGCAGCGCGCCTATGATCAGCTAGTGCACGACGTGGTGTTGCAAAACTTACCCGTCGTGTTCGCGATCGACCGCGCTGGGCTGGTCGGCGCAGACGGCCCAACGCACGCCGGATCGTTTGATGTGGCGTTCATGCGCTGCCTGCCCAACATGACGATCATGTCCGCAAGCTCCGCCGCTGAGTGCCGTGCGATGCTGTCGATGGCGCTCGCACTCAAGTCCCCGGTGGCGGTGCGCTACCCACGCGGCGCTGCGCATGGCGCTGCGGATGCTGCAATCACCGCGTTGCAATTGGGCAAAGGCGAAGTCGTTCGCAAGGGCTCGAAGAAAGCGATTCTGGCGTGGGGTTCCATGCTGCATCCTGCGCTCGTCGTTGCCGAAAAAATCGACGCAACCGTCGTCAACATGCGCTTCATCAAACCGCTCGATGAGGCGCTGATTGCCGAGCTCGCCAACACGCACGAAACGCTCGTCACCATTGAGGAGGCCAGCGTTCAAGGCAGCGCAGGCAGCGCCGTCGCGGAGTTTCTCGCAGCGCAGGGGCTCAGCAACAAACTCATCCAACTCGGCCTACCCGACACCTTTATTGATCAAGGTGACCCGGCGTTGATGTTGACGTCGGTTGGGCTCGACGCAGCGGGGATTGAGCGGACGATCACAGCTCACTAGTGATCGTCACGATTTCTATACCGCGACGATCTTGGAACTACCGTTCACCCTGAGCTTGTCGAAGGGTTGATTGCACACCACCAAGGCTTCGACAAGCTCAGCCCGAACGGCATGATGAACATGCCACCGCACAGGCATTCGTGCGCCAGTTGCGCGCACACCAGAGGTGAAGCGTGCCGTTGAGTTCGCAGACTGAGTTGAGAAACGAAACCCAGCTTGTCTCCAGTACGGCTAAAAACTCATCTCGATACCCGCCCTGACACCCCGCCCGGGCAGCGGTGAGAGCTCGC
>JAAFHR010000102.1 GCA_013298455.1 Betaproteobacteria bacterium
TTCGCGCCCCAGCTGCTCTGCGTAGGGGCTGCGCATGACGTCCAGCAATTCGGAAATCTTCGAATAGTCACCGCCATGCGCGGCATCAATGGCCTGTTGCGCCAGATAGTTTCGCAACACGTAGCGCGGGTTGGTGGCGTTCATCAGTGAAGCTCGTGCGTCGAGTGTGATCTCGTTAGCACGAATACGCGATTGATACCGAGCAAACCAAGCGCTAAACGCGCTCTGATGTTCGATGAATTGCGTATCAACGTAAAACGACTCCCGCAGATCATCAAGCGACGTGGCTAGCGTTAAACGACGAAAGAAATCCGTCATATCGACTTCAGCTTGCGCCATCAAGGCAAACGCAGCATCAACCAGCGCCCCGTCGTCGAAACCTTCGGCATCAGTTCTCCAACGATCCAAACCAAACTTCGCGGCGAAGATTTTCGTGATCGTAGCGTTGTAGGTTTCATCGAAGCGCTTGAGCGCGTTTTCGAACTCATCGGCTTCGCTGCCGAGCAAGGCGAGCGCGTCGGCCAGCCGTGCGAGATTCCATTTCGCCACGCCGGGCTGACGGCCATAGCAGTAGCGTTTGCCGCCCGCGTCGGTGGTGTTGGGCGTCCAACCGCCGTCGAAATTGTCGATCCAACCGTAGGGGCCGTAATCAATCGTGAGCCCCAAAATCGACATGTTGTCGGTGTTCATCACCCCGTGCACAAAGCCCACGCGCATCCAATGTGCCATGAGCGTTGCGGTGCGCTCGCACACCTCGGTGAAGAGCGCAATGGTCGGCTTTTCCGCGCTCTGATGCTGGGGAAAATAGTTCGCAATCGTGAAATCAACGAGCTGTTGCAACAGCGCCGTTTCACCGCGCGAAGCGAGCAATTCAAAATGCCCAAAGCGCAGAAAACTTGGCGCTACTCGGCACACAATGGCACCCGGCTCGGGCTTCTCATCGCCGTTGTAGAACATGTCACGGAGCACCTCGTCACCCGTTGCAACGAGCGAGAGCGCCCGCGTGGTCGGAATGCCCAAATGATGCATCGCTTCAGAGCAGAGAAATTCGCGAATCGACGAGCGAAGCACCGCGCGACCGTCAGCGCGACGCGAATACGGCGTGGGGCCTGCGCCTTTGAGCTGCAATTCAAAACGTTGCTGATCCGGCGCGATCACTTCGCCCAACAAAATGGCACGCCCATCGCCGAGCTGTCCGGCCCAGTTGCCAAATTGATGACCGCCGTAGGCCGTTGCGTAGGTTTGCATGCCGGGCAAGGTGCCGTTGCCGGAGAGCGCGTTGACCATTTCGGTTGAATGCAATTGCTCTGCGCTCAATCCGAGTTGAGTTGCAACTTCAGTTGAATACGCAATGAGTTCTGGCGATGCAACAGGCGTAGGCGCAACGGGCGACCAGAGCGCGCCGTGAACTTGGCGTGAGTGGCGCGAAGGGTTGGTGTCGCCGGGGAGCGCGTTGATGAAGCGGTTGTCGAAATTGAGCATGGCGAATTATCGCTGGCTCCCTCTCCCGCAGGCGGGAGAGGGTCGGGGTGAGGGTGGTGGTGGCTGCAGAGCAATCTCAACATCTCTGCTACGTCCGAGCACCCTCACCCCTAACCCCTCTCCCGCTCGCGGGCGAGGGGAACCCTCGAAGCGCAAGCTATGCAGAAATCAACTAGCGCTTGAGCGGAACAGCTCCCTCTCCCGCAGGCGGGAGAGGGTTGGGGTGAGGGTGGTGGTGGCTGCAGAGCAATCTCAACATCTCTGCCACGTGCGAGCACCCTCACCCCTAACCCCTCTCCCGCTCGCGGGCGAGGGGAACTAAGTCACACCAACAACGAATTCACACGCCGGACATACGCCGCTGGATCGTCGGGCAAACCACCTTCGGCGAGCAGCGCTTGATCGAACAAAATGTGTGCGAGATCACTGAAATGCGTGTCCGTACCAATCATCGAATGAAGCTTCTTGGCGAGTGCGTGATCGGCATTGACTTCGAGAATCGGTTTGGTGTCGGGCGCAGCTTGTCCGGCTTGTTTCAGCATGCGGGCGAGTTGGGTACTGACCGCGCCGTCTTTCACTACCAAGCAGGCCGGCGAATCCACGAGGCGTGTTGTAACGCGCACATCATCAGCCTTGTCTTTGAGCGCTTCTTTGAGTTTTTCGATCACGGGCTTGAACGACTCGGCGGCAGCTTCGGCGGCTTTCTTCTCGTCCTCGTCTTGCAGTTTTCCAAGATCAACTGCGCCCTTAGCTACCGATTGCAAAGGCGTGCCGTCGAACTCGTTCAAGTAGGAAAGCGCCCATTCATCCACACGATCCGTCATCAACAACACTTCGATGCCTTTTTTCTTAAACACCTCAAGCTGTGGGCTGTTTTTCGCGGCTGCGATGTTGTCGGCGGTGACGTAGTAAATCGCGTCTTGGCCCTCTTTCATTCGAGCTTTGTAGTCGGCGAGTCCGACGGTCACGGTGTCGGTCGTGCTTGATGCAAATCGAACGAGCTTGGCGATACGATCTTTGTTCGTCCAGTCTTCGCCCAAGCCTTCTTTGAGTACTGCACCGAATTCAGAGTAAAACGCCGCATATCTCTCTCTTTGTGCGGCGTCTTCGTTGTTCGCCAAATCTTCTAGCATGCCCAGCACGCGCTTGGTACAACCTTCGCGAATCGCTTTCACATCGCGGCTCTCTTGCAGCAGCTCGCGCGAGACATTGAGCGGCAAATCAGCAGAGTCGACCACGCCCTTCACAAAGCGCATGTAGGTGGGCAACAGCGCCTCGGCATCGTCCATGATGAACACACGTTTGACGTATAGCTTCACGCCCGCTTTGGTGTCGCGATTCCACAAATCCATCGGCGCTTTTGAGGGCACGTAGAGAAGCTGCGTGTACTCCTGATTGCCTTCAACACGATTGTGCGTGTAGGCCAGTGGATCGGCTTGATCGTAGGAAATGTTTTTGTAGAACTCGTTGTACTGCTCGGGCGTGATGTCTTTTTTCGGGCGCGACCAGAGCGCACTGGCTTTGTTGACGGTTTCCCACTCGTCCTTCACAACGTGTTCGTTTTTCTCGCTATCCCATTCCTCTTTCTGCATCAGGATTGGGAGCGAAATGTGATCGGAATACTTGCCGATGATGCCTTTGATTTTCCAAGCGTTGGCGTAGTCAAGCGCATCATCTCGCAGATGCAAAATTACGCTGGTGCCGCGTGCTTCGCGGGTGATCGCTTCGACTTCAAAGTCACCCGTGCCGCCCGACACCCAACGCACGCCCTCTTCGGTGCTGAGCCCGGCACGGCGCGATTCCACGGTGATTTTGTCGGCAACGATGAAGCCCGAATAAAAGCCCACACCAAACTGCCCGATCAACTGCGAATCAGCTTTTTGATCGCCGGAGAGTTTCGACACAAACTCACGCGTGCCGCTCTTGGCAATCGTGCCCAGATTGTCAATCGCTTCTTGTTGCGATAGGCCGATACCGTTGTCGGTAATGGTGAGCGTTTTGACGTCTTTGTCGAACGAAACGCGCACTTCGAGCGTTGGGTTTGATTCAAAGAGCGCGGCATTCCCGAGCGCCTCAAAACGCAGTTTGTCGCACGCGTCCGAGGCGTTGGAGATCAATTCACGCAGAAAAATCTCTTTGTTCGAATACAGCGAATGCGTAACGAGATGCAAGAGCTGCGCAACTTCGGCTTGAAAGGAAAGGGTTTGTTTTGACATGATGCTTTACTTGCAAATTGCGAGGGAAAGTGGAGGTGAGCGCAGAGCGACCCAACCAACTAGGTCATTTAGGAGCAAGACGTCGAATTTCAAGTGCTCGATTCGGCGGACGATTGGCGCTCTGAGTGAACGCTCGTACTGCGAAGGCGCAGCTTTTTTGCCACAGATTTCACCGATTTCACAGATTTTTTTGCGGCGTTTGCCAATGTCAAACTCGTCAAAGACTTTCGCGCATACCGTTTCCGCGTGGCTCCCCTTGATCGCGGTTTGAATCTGTGCAATCTGTGAAATCTGTGGCAAAAAATGGTTGATCGTCTTCAGTAATCCTCATTCTTCGCGGGCTTAACCGCAGCGGGTCCATCCACACTCAAGCGCTTGGCCGCAGCGGGCAAGAGCGTTGCCACCGCGTCTGCGTCGTAGGTAATTTGCAGCTCATTTTCGACAGCGAAGCTCAAGAAAAACTTAAAGAGGCGCGGCTCCAATTCACCGAGTTCGCGTTTGACGATGACGCAGCGGATGCCGTCTCTGAGCGCGGGTTGCACGAGGGGGCTGTAGCGGAGTTGCTCGTCGGCGCCGAACGCCGACATCACGCCGCACAAACGATCCGACCAATCGCTCGGGCGAAACTGTTGGCCGTCGAGCGTGATGCCCTTAATCACCAAATCGCTCTCCGACGCAGAGGCCGCGACGCCTAGGCTCGTCGGTGGGGTCGCAGCAGAATCGGGCGCGGGGTTCACGCTCATAGGGCTCGATGGGGGTGATGCGGCGCGGGTGAAAACAGCGCTGGGAAGCGTTGATTTTAGCAACGCGGGTACACTCTTCGCTTTAGAAGCCAAGCAATCGTTATGCCTAACTCCTCTCACCCCGCAGGGGCGGCGCCGGTCGCCAAAGTGCGGCACTTTTTGCAGATGAGCGATTTCTCTGCCGAGGAATACGCCTACCTGTTTCAGCGCACCAAAATCATCAAAGATCGCTTCAAGCGATACGAGCTGTATCACCCGCTTCGCGACCGAACGCTAGCGATGGTGTTCGAAAAGAATTCAACGCGGACTCGCGTCAGTTTCGAAGCTGGGATGAATCAACTGGGCGGTTCGGCGATTTTTCTAACGAGCGAAACCTCGCAAATTTCTCGCGGCGAACCGGTCGAAGACTTAGCGCGAGTGGTGAGCCGCATGGTCGACGTGGTGATGATTCGCACGTTCAAACAAAGCGTAGTCGAAAAGTTTGCACAGTACTCGCGCGTGCCGGTCATTAACGGCTTGACCGACGATCATCATCCCTGCCAAGTGCTCGCCGATTTGTTCACTTTTGTAGAGCAACGCGGTGAGCTCAAAGGCAAGATCGTGACGTGGGTGGGCGACGCCAACAACATGCTCTATTCATGGCTGCAAGCCGCGAAAATGCTGGGCTTCACGGTGCACGCATCAACGCCTGCAGGCTACGAAATTGACCCAGCCATGCTCAAGGCAGCGGGCGACAGTGTGCGGGTATTCGCTGATCCGCTCGACGCGGCACGGGGCAGTCACTTGGTGACGACGGACGTGTGGACCAGCATGGGTTTCGAAGCCGAAACCGAAGCGCGAAAAAAAGCGTTTGCCGATTGGTGCGTGGATGAGGAAATGATGGCACTGGCCGATCCGTCGGCGCTCTTCATGCACTGCTTGCCTGCGCATCGCGGCGAAGAAGTCACCGCTGGCGTGATCGACGGCCCGCAGAGCGTGGTGTGGGACGAAGCGGAGAATCGTTTGCATGCGCAAAAGGCGTTGCTTGAGTATTTGGTGGTCGGCGAGGTGAAGTCGTAGCGAATGTAGGAGCGGCTTGCCGCGAAAATTGGCGTGATTTGCAGAGCGGTTTGTTCATCGAAGCATTCGCGGCAAGCCGCTCCTACAGCACATCTCTCAAAGCCATGACGAATTCGTTTGTACTGCACGTCGACGACAGCTTCGTCATCATCAACAAACCCAGCGGCTTGCTCTCGGTGCCCGGTCGCGGCCCGGACAAAGCCGATTGCGCGATCACTCGTTTGCAAGCGCAATTCCCCGAGGCGCTTACTGTGCATAGACTCGATATGGAAACGTCGGGACTGATGGTGTTTGCGCGGGGCATCGCGGCACAGCGAGCGCTCTCACGAGCGTTTGAGCAACGTGCGGTGACCAAGCGCTATGTGGCAGTGGTCGATGGCCTGATGCAGCAAGCCAGTGGCACCATCGACGCACCGCTCATCTGCGATTGGCCGAACCGCCCGCGCCAAATCATCGATCACACCATCGGGAAACCATCGCTCACCCATTTCCGCGTTGTCAGCCGCAACGAATCCCGCAACACAACGACGGTAGAGCTCTCTCCCGTCACTGGGCGCTCACACCAACTGCGCGTTCACCTCGCCTCGATTGGGCATTGCATCCTAGGGGACTCGCTGTATGCGACGCCTAAGGCATTTACAGCTTCGCCAAGGCTCTTGCTCCATGCGACACAGTTGGGGTTTCCGCATCCGGCCAACGGGGCTGACACGCGGTTCGAGTGCTTGACGGACTTCGACGGTTAGTCCACACACCATAGGGCGATCAACACGCGAACCGCTCGCCCTGAGCTTGTCGAAGGGCTGGTGGATTTGCGCCAAGGCTTCGACAAGCTCAGCCCGAACGGAACCGGAGAATTCGGTCAATTCACCTAGTTCGATCAATGATTTCCCATGCATTGTCCCGCGAAGTCAGGAGTCGAGGTCTCCGGGTTGGCACGCCGTTTTTCCAAAAGACTTGATCAAACTCGATCTGCGAGTCGTTGCGCGATCTCACCCGCTCAGGGGCCCACGCCATATCTTGGCGGAAGAACTCTGCGATGGGTCCGTCTACCTCGCAGCGATACACCCGCAGCGTCCATATGTTGTATGCCTCCGCGTTCTCGCTCGTAACGAATCGGAGTCCGCTTGGCGACTTTGACGGATGACCGCCAATTTCCGTCACCGAGCCGTGGTGAAGCGACACAGCGTGCCAAGCGTTGCCTTCACTGTATTGCTCGCGCAGGAAAACGACGCCGCATGATCGATCCATCGCGAGAATCTGAAACAGCCCACTTGGGTTCGCGACGCGCTTCCACTGGCCTTCGTTCAGCCGAATCAGGATCGACTTCTCTAGTTTTCGCAGCGTTCCCCGGTTAGTTTCAAGCGCGCGGATTTCCCACTCCGACGCGCAAGCGGACTGGTTTCCCCCGTGCTTGGTATGAACCAGCGGATCGGCGCAGTAATCGAAGGCGACAGCGTTACCGGTCAAACAGAGCCAAGTCGCAGCCGTTAAGAGTTGAATCCTCATCCCAACACCAACGGCAAATCCCGCAAGCGCTTCCCCGTCGCCATAAACACCGCGTTAGCCAACGCTGGCGCAACCGGCGGCAAGCCCACTTCTCCAATGCCCCCCAGCGGCTCGCCCGAATTAACGATGACCGTCTCAAACTGCGGGCATTCGGCGAGCGTCATTAGCGGGTAATCGTTGAAATTGCCTTGTTCGACTTGACCTTCTTTGAGCGTGATTTTTCCTTTGAGGGCTGCCGTTAGGCCGTAAATCGCGGCGCTCGAAATTTGCGCTTTGACGTTTTCAGGATGCAGCGCGGTGCCGCAATCTACGGCGCTGACCACGCGGCGAACGTAAATCTTTTTGTCGATGATTTCAACGTCAACGACCTGTGCGACGATGCTCTTGAAGCTCTCGGCGATGGCGATGCCACGTCCCCAGTTTTTTCCGGGCAGCGGTGCGCTCCACTGCGCGGCGCTGGCGGCAGCATCGAGCACTTTGGCGAAGCGAGGTTGCGATTTCAGCAATTCAAGTCGGAACAAATACGGATCCTTTTTGAGCGCAAAGGCGAGTTCGTCAACAAAGCTCTCAACGAAAAACGCGGTGAACGAATGCCCCACACTGCGCCAAAAACCAAGTGGCACGGGCAGATCAATTTGCGCATGATCAACGCGGAAATGCTTGAAGTCATACGGCGCATCGGCGGCGCCTTCGCAGTTGGTTTTATCGGGCGGGAAATCACCCGCCGCCAAAGGATTCAAACGAGACACCGTCGCTTTAGTGACGCTCGGACCCACCATTTGGTGATGCCACGCGGTAACACCCGCAACACCGCCATCGCCCAGCGCTGCGCTGAATCGGCACGACACCGCTGGCCGATACGCATCATGGCGCATATCTTCTTCACGCGACCAGATGAGCTGCACCGGTTTGCCGCTCGTCACCTTGGCGCAGGCGAGCGCTTGCCGCACCACTTCAAGATCGATGCGCCGACCAAAGCCACCGCCGAGATACGGCGTGTGGATGGTCACGTTGTCTGTGCTCACACCAACGTTTCCTGCGGTGAGCCATGCCAGCAAGGTGGGCGATTGATTGCCGCACCACACATCGACCTTTCCGTTGGCAATCCGGGCTGTGCAATTCATTGGCTCCATCGTGGCATGCGCTACGAATGGCACGCTGTAGCTCGCCCCGACACGTTGCGATTTGGCGGCGGCAGCAATGAGCTTGGGTGCATCGCCACGATTGGCGAACTCACGACGAAGCGGCGTCGATCCAGCGACCACGCCGCGCGCTCCGCCATCAAGAATCTCGTTGTAACGCGCCGTGAGTTGATCGCTCGAAAGCACGGTGGCCGTTGCACCGCCGCCGATCAGCTCGACGTTTTCAAGCGCCTTTTGTGCGCTCCAGTAACTCGTGGCGATCACGGCCAACCAATCACTGCCACGCACTTGATGCAGTACATCTTTCGGCACGGTACCGTCTTTCCAGCGCACCGCTTGCAGCTCGCCGCGAACCATCGCGATGTGCTTCACCGCCGCGTAGAGCAGGCCTTCGGGGCGTACATCAATGCCGAACTGCGCAGTGCCGTTGACCTTCTCAATAACATCAAGGCGCTTCGGCGATGTGCCAAGAATCTTCCAATCCGATTGTGCTTTGAGCGATGCGATTTTTGGCGCGGGCAGCAGCGCCGCGTCTTTCGCAAATTCACCGAGCGCGGCGGACTTTCCGCTGGCATGACGAATCACCGATTTCTCGATGGTGAGTTCGCTCACAGGCACACCCCATTTCGCGGCCGCCGTCATCAAAAGCATCGAACGAGCACTGGCCGCAGCCATTCGCATCGGCATGAAGCCGTCCCGCGTTGACGTAGAGCCGCCCGTGGCTTGCAACCCCAGCACTTTCGACATCGCCACCATCATCGATTTCATGGGCGCAGGCGCACCGTCAGCAAGCATCGTCATGTTGCCGTAGACCGGATTCAATGGCGCTTGAATCGCTTTGACTTTGCTCCAATCGGCATCAAGTTCTTCGGCAACCAACATCGCGAGCGTCGTGTAGATGCCCTGCCCCATGTCTTGGCGCGGTACGGCCACCGTGATCGTGGAATCGGGGGCGATGCTGAGCCAGGCGTTAAACGATGCTTCGCCCTTGCTCGCGTCCGCTGGGAGCTTGAAAAGCTCAGCGTTTGCAACACGTCGCCATGCGAGGGTCGTGCCGATGGCGAGCGCACCACCGACGAGCCCCGTACCGATCAAAAACGCACGGCGAGTCTTTGCAAATTTCTTGGTTGCAGCCATGATCAAGCCCCTGCTTTCTTGAGCTTCGATGCGGTCTTGATCGCCGCTCGCATCGCAGGATACGTGCCGCAACGACACAGGTTCGTAAGCGCTGCGTTGACCTGCTCGTCGGTCGGTTCGGGCGTAGTTTCCAAGAGCGCTGTCGCCGCCATGATGAAGCCCGAC
>JAAFHR010000103.1 GCA_013298455.1 Betaproteobacteria bacterium
CGATCACCCGGACGCGAACCGCGAATCACACCAACCACGCCGGTGCCGCCGATACCGCCGTGCACTTCGTCAACGCCGTAAAACTTAAGCCGCTCAGCGACCAACGCGGCGGTGCGATGCTCCTTGTACGCATGCTCAGGATTGGTGTGAATATCGCGACGAATCGCGGTGAGATCGGCGTGGTATTCGCGGATGGAATCGGCGATTTTGCTGGGGTTGTACATCGTAAAAATCCTCAATCAATGACCAGCGGTGCTACGCTCAATACGCAAACGCGGATCCACCAAGTAGTAGAGCAAATCAACAATCAAATTGATGCTCACAAACACCAATGCGATCAAAACGAGATACGCGGCCATTACCGGAATATCAGCAAATTGCACGGATTGAATGAACAAAAATCCCATGCCCGGCCATTGAAAAACAGTCTCGGTCACGATGGCAAACGCGATGATTGCGCCAAGCTGCAAGCCAGTGATCGTCATTACCGGAACAAGTGTGTTTTTGAGCGCGTGACCGAAGTGCACCGCGCGATTGGTCAGGCCGCGAGCGCGGGCAAACTTGATGTAGTCGGTGCGAAGCACTTCAAGCATTTCTGAGCGCACCAAACGCATGATGAGCGTCATGGTGCCAAGCGAAAGTGTGATCGACGGCAGGATCAGTGATTTCAGGCCACTAGTTGTTAAAAATCCGGTCGACCACCAACCGAGTTGCACAACATCACCGCGCGAATACGACGGCAGCCATTGCAGCGTCACTGCAAACACCAGAATCAACAAAATGCCGATTAAAAACGTTGGCAAACTCACGCCAATCAGCGACACCGTGAGCAGGAATTGTGAAACGAATCCTCGTCGTCGGAGCGCCGTGAAAACGCCCATGATGATGCCGAAAAACAGAGCGAGCGCACCGGCACAAAACGCGAGCTCAAGCGTTGCTGGCAAGCGTTCTTTGATGAGCGTAGCCACAGGCCGAATTTGCCGCAATGACAGGCCGAATTCGCCCTTGACTGCATTACCAACAAACTTTGTGAACTGCACGTAAAACGGTTTGTCGAGCCCCAAGTCCGCGCGCAACTCTTCGCGCTGCTCCGGTGTCGCGTCTTGTCCGAGCATCATGTTGACCGGATCGCCAACAAAGTTAAACAGCGAGAACGACACAAAGGCCACGGCCAGCATGACCAGCGCGGCTTGAAACAAACGACGAATTACGAAAGCCAGCATGACAATAGACTTACATGCGCAAAAATGGATGTTACCGCGATGTGACGGTGGTTTTTATGCGGGTTTTGGATTCAGGCAAACGCGCCTTTTGGAGCGGGGTCTGCGCCCGTAGGAGCGGTTCCACCGCGAAAAACCTCGCGCTGTCTGGGGGGGATTGCGATGCCAACAATCGCGGTGGAACCGCTCATACAGAGTGAGCGGCGTGCACTTGTAGGAGCGGCTTGCCGCGAAAACCACTCCAAATGAGCGACAACTTTACGAGGCGAGGCATTCGCGGCAAGCCGCTCCAACAGTTACGCTGCGTTTCTCGCCGCTTGCGTCGCAAATAGACACACCGCCGTCGCATTCGACACATTCAAACTCTCCACCGCGCCCTGCATCGGAATTGCGACCAACGCGTCACATCGTTCGCGAGTCAAGCGGCGCAAGCCTTTGCCTTCGTTGCCGAGCACCCACCCTAGCGGGCCGGTGAGTTTGGTGTTGAAGAGCGTGGCTTTGGTTTCCATTTCCGCACCCAGCACCCAAATGCCCGATTTTTGGAGGGCTTCGATGCACTGAACTAAGTTGTTCACCGTGCAGATCGGTGTGGTTTCAGTCGCACCACTCGCGGATTTCATCGCCACCGCTGAAACCGGCGCCGAACCGTGCTTTGGAAGGATCACCGCATCCGCGCCAAACGCATCGGCCGAACGAATACAAGCACCCAGGTTATGCGGATCTTGCACTTGATCGAGCAGCAAGAAGAGCGGATCGATCCCGAGCTTTTCCTTGCGCGAAAGGCTCTGTTCCAGCGCGTCTTCGAAGCTCACCACATCGCTTCCGGCTTCGACAAGTGCGACGACACCCTGATGCTCATCGGCCTGCGCCAACGCCCGAAGCCGCGAGCTGTCAACCCAAGTGATCTCAACGTCTGCGCCTTCGGCTGCGGCAACGAGCGCCGCCATCCGCGCATCATCCCGCGATTGGTTGGCGTAAATTTCGACGACGGATTCGGGTCGGCGCGTCAGCCGGGCGTTGACGGCGTGAAAGCCGATGATGCGAGCAAGTTTCATGGCATAATTATGGGCTAGGTTGAGTGAACGCGTGAATCTTTCGCAGCGTACGTTCAGCCCACCACCAGCCCCTCAAAGCGCGAGATCGCATCGATTCAACGCAAAGAGCGCGGCGCACTTTAGCCGGTGTAGCTCAGTTGGTAGAGCAGCGCATTCGTAATGCGAAGGTCGGGTGTTCGATTCATCTCACCGGCACCAATCACTCGTTTTGATCCACCGACATTGCGTCGGTGGTTGCGTTGTGATTGCCTTTTTGCCCGCAAGCCATACTGATACTGGGCTTCGACGCAGCTTTTCAGGCATTCAACATCGGATTGAAATGCCACGAAGCCCCGATTCTGCAGGACATTGGGTGATAAAGCCTATGCCCTACAGTTAAGCCACGCTAGTTCTTTTGCACATTCCACATCGCAAAGCCCGCCGATTTGACGATGCCTGAGATGTTTTTTCGGGTGGCGGCGGGGTTTTTGTATTCACCCAAAATCGCGTGGGTGCCGACTTCCATGGCGCGCATTTGCACGGCTTCGGCGATGCGCTTTTTGTCGGCATCGGTGCCAGCGCGAGCGTAATCGTCGCGAAGCTTCTCGAGCGTGGCGTCAGTCGCCCAACCCGCCCAACCCTTTTCGCCGTTGCCACCAAGCGGTGCGCTGGTGAGCGGATTCATGATGTCGGAGCCGACCCATGCGGTTAAGAAAATGTTCCAACCGCCTTGATCGGCCGGGTCTTTCTTGGCGCGGCGCGCTACAAGCGTGCCCCAATCCATGGTGACGAGTTCAACCTTGAAACCGGCTTGGCGTAAGAGCTGCGTGGCGACCAGAGGAAGCTTGTGAATCGATTGCAAATCGGTCGGGCGCAAAATCACAATCGGCTTGCCATCGTAGCCAGACGTTCTCAAAAGCTCTTGCGCTTTGGCCATGTTGCCCTTGACCATAAATTCGCTGCCCTTAGGCGACGCGAGCGGCGTGCCGCAGGGATAGACGCTTGGGCATGTCGAAAACAGTGCTTCGTTTTCAGGGCCGACTTGCGCGCGCAAAAACGCTTCCTGGTTCATCGCGAGCATTGCGGCTTCGCGCACTTTTTGGTTGTTGAACGGCGCTACCAAGTGATTGAAGCGCATCACGTATTGGAAGTTCACGGTGCCGGTGTCGACGATGTTGACGCGGGGGTCTTTTCGAAGCGCCGGATACTGCTCAAAGGCCGGCTGCTCGATCATGTCGATCTCGCCCGCGAGGAGCGCATTTTGCTGCGTTTGCGCATCTTTCAGCGCGAGCCATTCAACACGATCTAGAAAGACTTTTTTGCCGCCTGCGGTGCCGCTTGGCGGTTCGTTTCTAGGCACGTACTTCGGATTTTTGACGTAGATCGATTGCACCCCGGGCTTGTACTCGTCTTTCTTGAAGATGTAAGGGCCTGAGCCGGTGTTGTCATCAATTTGCTTGAACGGATCGGTTTCAGCTACGCGCTTAGGCATGATGAACGGCACGTTGGACGATGGCTTTCCGAGCGCATCCAGAACGATTCCGGTGGGCTCTTTGAGCGTCATGCGGAATGTTTTTGCATCCGGCGCTTCCATCTTGTCGACGAAGGTCATGAGCTTTTGACCGAACGTGTCTCGCGCGCCCCAGCGCTTAATCGAAGCAACCACATCCTCTGCAGTGACAGGTTTGCCGTCGTGCCACTCAAGACCGTTTCGGAGCACAAAGTTGTAGACCTTTTTGTCGGGCGAGACCGTGTAGGTATCGACCATTTGCGGTTTGATCGCGCCCTTTTCGTCTGTGGCGAACAACGTGTCGTAGATCATGTAGCCGTGGTTACGGGTGATGTACGCCGTCACGTTGATCGGATCGAGGTTTGATGGGAACGCGTGCGGCGCAACCTTCAAGACTTTTTGTTGCGCCATGGCAGACGCGCTGGCCAGCGCAACCGCACCGACCAGCATTGCGGACAAGAGTTGTTTCAGTTTCATGGGACCTCCTAAAAGATGCGCTGACGAAGTGAATTTATTGTGCCTGATTGTGGCTGTCTTGAATGGTGATTCGAACCGAAATGCCGCAACCACCCGCGAACCGTGTTTGCCGCCCCCGCCACGCGCGCAGCAGCGGAGATGTCAGTCCCCTCTCCCGCAGGCGGGAGAGGGTTAGGGTGAGGGTGTCGCTGCGGAAGGCCAGACTTCAATTGAGAAACTGCCATTGGAAACACTCCCCGTCGCACCGGTTCTCTCCCTGCCAAGCACCCTCACCCCTGCCCCTCTCCCGCTCGCGGGAGAGGGGTTCAAAACCCGCGATGCCCTGCGAGCTTGGCACGCGTTATAAGTCATCCCAACCTCACCGGCCACGGCCGCTGCTGTGGTCGCAATTGCTCGATCACTCTTGAAATCTGTAGCACGCCTAAATCATCGAAGCGACGGCCAGCAATCTGCACGCCGATCGGCAGCCCTTCGGTCGCGGCTTCGGTCGAATAACTCCAGTTGATCGATGCGGCGGGTTGCTCGCTCACGTTGTAGGGCACGGTGAAGGCGATATGCCAAAGCGCTTTGGTCGGATCGTTACTCGGGCAGCAGAAGTCGGCTTCAAACGCGGGGATCGGACACACCGGCGAGAGCACGAAATCATAGGAGTGCGTTGCGGCGACCGTCGCTTCTTTCATCGCCATGATGCCGCCATAAAACCGCATCACATCCGCGCCCGAAAACGAGCCGCTTCTGTGGGTGGCCCAGTGCACGATAAACGGCAAAATTTTGGCGCGTTGCTCGTCGCTCATCACAGAGATTTCAGCGCCGCTCCTGAGTTCGAAAAACGCGCAAACGGCGTCGAGCATGGGCTCCGTGATGAGCGGTGGAATCGTTTCAACGTGCGCTCCGTGCGCTTCAAGGAGTTGGGCACAATCCCAAACAGCGGCGGCAACGTCTGACTGCACCGGCCAACCCATGCCGGCATCAGCAAACACAGCGATGCGCTTGCCACGGAGATCGAACTGCTCCAGCGCGCCCGCAAATTCAATCGTATGCGGCGGCAAATTCATGAAATCGCGATGCTGCGGATCGGGTTTCGCGATCACATCCATGAGCATCGCCGCATCGCGCACGGTGCGGGTCATGGGCCCCGCCACGCGCCCCATATAGGGCGGATTGATCGGAACCCTGCCAAGCGAGGGCTTGAGGCCGTAGATGCCGCAAAACGCGGCGGGCAAACGTATTGAGCCGCCGATATCTGTACCGACATGAAGTGGGCCGTAGCCCGCCGCACAAGCCGCTCCCGCGCCCGAACTTGAACCGCCGGGATTGCGATCGAGTTGCCAGGGGTTTCGCGTGACGCCGTGAAAGCTCGATTGCCCCGAAGAGAGCATGCCGAAATCCGGCATCGTGGTCTTCCCGATGGTAATGAGCCCAGCATCGTTTAGCCGATCTACAACCGGCGAATTTACAGTTTTTGGCGTGGTTGGGTTGACGGCTGTTCCGATAGGCGCGGGATCACCCACTGAGAACAAATTCTCTTTTACGGTGACCGGCACGCCTTCGAGCGCCGAGCGCGGCGCTCGCTCACGCCACTGCTTGGCACTCTCCACCGCCCGAGCAGCGGCATTGCCATCTTTGCGAAGGTAGAGCGCGTTGAGCGCGGGCTCGCATTCGTCAATCCGACGCGTCACCGACGCAACCACGTGCGGCGGACTCACCCCGCCACGACGGTACATATCGAGGAGATCGGAGGCGGAGAGCCAGCAGAGTGTTTCCATGGTTTTAGTGTAATTGCTGTCGGGGGGTTTGCTGAGCTGAGCGAGCTGGGGCGGGAGTGGCGCGTGCGGAAGAGCTACAGCGCGAATGGCTCGGGACGCGACGACACCCTCATCCCCGTCCCTTCTCCCGCCTGCGGGAGAAGGGGGTCAAACCGCGCCGTTAGGTTCTTGCGAGCGCGATGGCGGTGAAACGCAGCAACTGGTCGAGCTGCGTTTCGATGATTGCGGGAACTATCGCCAAAGCTGGTTGCTGATACTCATGAACAGCGACGTTTCTGAATCCCACCATTTTGCGCAATGAGTCAGCGAGTGCTGCGTCAATATGCCCGCCCGTTTCGAGCAAAGTAAACAAATCGCGTGAGCTTGCCGGAACACCGAGCGAGCCGATACGAACCCAATGCTGCGCCAAATCGATGGCGGTTTCGCAGGCTCGTTGTACGTTGAGTATGGCGGCGTCTTGCCGCGTTAAATCGGTGGCGAAACCATGTCCTGCGGCGGCGAATTCCTCTTTGGCTCGGCGCACGGCGCGTTCGATGCTGGCCGACTTGGCGACGATGACGTCATCGGGCATAGACGTGACCTCGAGCTGCAATATCTTGGATGAGCGGGGCGCGGCGCGCCACAAAATCGAGATATTCGGAGAGAACCGCTGCCTCGTAGCTCGACTGCGCGACCGGATCGCGGGCGTAAATCCGGCGGCCGGTCGTCAGAATTTGATGGCGGAGCACATCGCTTGCTACGCGGAAATCAATCAAATCAACGTCACGATTCAGGCTGACAGCGAGTTTTTGTGAGGCTTCCCAACGCTCGCTGCCGCTGAGGGCTCGCCCAATATCTACCGCCAAGTCGATGTCGCTGTCTTTGCCCATGCGACCCGTTGCTGCACTGCCGAAAACATAGGCTGCTGACAATTGACCGAACATGGAACGCAGCGCTTCGATCAGCGCGGGTGCGTCGTTAGCGGCGAAAGCTGAGTCCATGCGGAAGTTTAGCCTTTGATCGAGTGCGGATAGAAAAGCAAAAACCCGCACGGGGCGGGCTTTTGTTTCGGTCAGCCCACGTTACCGTGGGCGTGTAGTGTCAGATTACTTCGTGCGGCGACGCTGCACGAAACCAGCGATACCGGCAAGCAACAAGCTCATCAGGCCAAGGCCGAATGCGCCCATCGTTGGGATCACTTGTGGACGGTCATCGTCGAGCACATTGACCGATGCTGCTGCCGTTCCAAGGATTGCGTTAGCGGCGCCGGAAACTTTCGTCAACGTCATCGTGTACGTGCGATTGTTGCCAATCGTGGTGTCGTTGATGGAGTTGATCGTTCCAAGAACTGCGACGTTACTTGCGGCTGCCGCTGGACACGTGACCGTGCCCGTCGCTGCGCTACCCGTAGCAAATACGTCACCCGTGCTAAGCGCTGGTGTAATCGAGAAGGAGAACACAGCAGCCGATGTCAACGCTGGGCAGCTTACGCTAAAGACCACAGCGCCGCCTTCGTTCACCGAGCCGCTGACCGCGGTACCGGTTGCGCCAGCTACGGCATTCACAGCTAGCTCGTCATCGATGATGGTGAGCGTTGCAGCCGTAGGTGCGGTTGGGGTGTACTGCACCGCTGGCAATGCCGATGGTGCCGCAACGGTCATGATCGCGGTTTCTGCTGGATCAATCACCGTATCGTCGCAAGGCGTGAGCGTTACGACTGCGGTGGTTGCTGAGCCAACAAACGTCACGACGTTCGCCGCGAAGGTTGCAGGGGAAACGGCAGTCAAAGTGTAGTCAACACCTGCAGCACAGCTCGCACCCAAGGTGGCCGTACCAGTGAGCGTTACGTTCACGGGGAGGTTAGCCGCCTTGGAAGCGCGGTCACCACCAGCACGTGTCAGGGTGAAGGTTCCTGTTACGGTGCCTGCCTCGGCTGGGTTACCAGCTCCGGCGATGGTCACTGTTTGCAGCGAATCGTCATCAGCGATCGTGTGGGTTTGCGACGCGTTGGTGAGTGTGTAGGCCGCAGCGTTGGCGGTGAGCGTCATGATGACGGTTTCCGCTGATTCGATGACGGTGTCGTTCACGGGGCAAACAGTGTAGACCTGTGGCGTACCAAAGACAGTTTGCACATTACCAGTTGCAGCAACGCCAGCCACTGTGCAGTCTGTACCGCTCACCACCTTGTAATCGGCGGTAATCGTCGCCGTTCCAGTCAGCGCGAAGGGCACTGATGGACCGTTACCCGTTTGCACAGGGTTGGTGTTTGAGGTAGCCGAGACGGTGAACGAGCAAGTCACTGGTGCGACAGGGCCAGATGCAGCGTCTTCAGCGCATGCGCCTGCCTTGGTGATGTCAACCGCTGGGATTGCATCGTTATCAGCGATGGTGATCGTCGCCGTTGACCCTGACGTTGCGACGTTGGCACCAGTCGGTGGCGCGAATGTCACGGTTTCTGAGCCTTCAACAAGTGTGTCGTTTACCGGAACGATGTTCACTGTGCAGTCCGTAGCGCCGGCAGGGATCGTCGCCGAAAGGAGCGTTGCAGTCGCGCCGACGGAGGTGCAGCTTCCAGCAGTGATCGCGTAATCGGTGGTGAACGTTGCCGTGCCGCCGATAGCCGAGGTCAACGCAAGCCCGTTAGTGGTTGAACCGCCACGTGACAGCGTGATCACGCCGTTAGTTGGGCCAGTCTCCGAAGCTGCGGCAGTCGTTGCAACTACAGATGCGCTGACTTCGTCGTCCAGAATTTGAGCAGTTGCATTTCTGGCGGCGGACACATAGACGCTAGAGGCGGTGCTGTCGGTCACGGCGAGTGTGACGGGCAGGCTGCCGTCTGGCAGGTTGTTGTTGACAGTAGTCACGATCACCGAGCAGGTGGTTGCAGCATCAGGCACGTTGGCACAGTTATTAGTACCAATGACCGCACCTTTGTTGGCCGTCGTCAACGTGGTCGGAATCGAGAATCCGCCGCAACCCGCCGGAACTGCGGCGAAGTTGACGTTGAATGTTACGGGGCTACCCTCAGTGACGTCAGCGACGCGGGTGACCGACGTTACGGTTGGCTTCTGACAAACGGTAACGTCGTTGGTCGCCACATTTGGATCATCGGTAAATCCTCGCACGGTAATTACGTACGAACTAACAGAAAACGGCGACGGGGCATTTCCCGTGAAGGTGGCCGCCCGAGCTGTAAGAGCTCCAGAACCGCACGCCGTCGAAGTGGGGAAAGCACTGGATGATGAGTCCAGCCAAAGGACGTACTTGAAGCCGACACCACCGTCATAAGGGGCGGGCGTCGACCCGGTATCAATGCAAGACGAATACACATTCGACAGTGTCGCACCAGTTGTCGCACCGTAATCGATACGCAGATCGGTGGACGCCACGGCCGCGCTCAACGCGAAGTTAACGTCAAAACTGATCGCTCCGCCCGCCGAAGCGTATACCTTCGTAGGCGTG
>JAAFHR010000104.1 GCA_013298455.1 Betaproteobacteria bacterium
CAACCGTTTGGTAGGCGAAATTGCTCTTTGTGATCGATGAGCGATGCGGTGCCAACTCAAAGACATTTCGACCCCAGCCGAGCCAACTGCGCGGCTCGCCATAGGCGCCGTGTACGAGCGGCGCTTTGTCCTCCAGCCCGTAGCGTTGCATGAAGTCCCATTGTTTGACCGCAGCCCAACCGGCAAGTGAAGGCCGCACCTTGTCCGGGTCCAATCCTGCGGCTTCCGCGGCGACCTGCGTGTCGTTTATGAAGCTAGCGGCCTGACGCGTGAAAAGTCGAATTCTTGTGTTGAGCTCGCCATTAGCATTCAGTTGCGCAAATGGGGCGCTTCCCAAATAGGTATCCAACTCGATCAATGCGTCTGGCAATGATTTGCCACGCACGGTGATCGTATTTTTGAATAGCGTCTCGCCCAGCGCATCAAGCGGGTGCTGATGCGGCAACCAATCGTTCCAATCCGGCAATTGCACGGCAATCGGCATTTCGCGGATGTTGAGGGTTGAGCTCTTGTTGATGACGCCGCGCACTGCGGCGGTGCTCGTGCCGTTTGGAAACAAGAACGGCAGCATTTCGGCGTCGGTGCGCAGCACCGCCTGCAAACCCGCGCCCGCTGCCCATTCCTGTACAGGTTTGCTATCCGTTCCCGGGCCCGGCTGATAAGGCGGGTTCCAAGGGCGCGCCTGTTTCGGGGCCGGTGCATTCAGGCTCCGGATGTAGGCCGCCAGCTGTTTGCCCTGAATCGTCGTGAGCCCGTGGAACTCCGAGCGCATGCGAATCGACCAATCCGAGTAGTTGAAATACTTCAGATCGCGCCCGTCGTTCGCATGACAGCTTGAACAACTTGCTTTGAGCAAAGTCGCTGAGAGCGGACTTTCCTTGAGCGGAACCGAGCCCATCCAAAGCGCCCTGCCCGCCGCGATATCGGCGCTCAGGTTCGGGGCGGTTGTTGAACTTGGCTGCGGCGTCCATTTCGTCGGATCGTCAAACGTGGTCGCGTATTTCCCGAGCGCAGTGCGCTCGTCGCTGCGCAGGAAATTCAGACCAACGATTCGATAGCCACTGGTCAATCCGTCGTCTCGGTTGAAACGAAATTCGAGCGTGTTTCTGCCTTTTACTGCGCCCGTGATGGGAATCGTGAAACGCGTGGTGTTGTAGCCGCCGCCAATGCCACCGGAGCTTTTTTCCGGCTCTTCGACCGTTGCGGTCGCGTTACTGATGTCAACCCAAGCCCCGCCGTTTAATCGAACACTGGCTTTAGCGCCACGTGCAATGCCGCTCTGCACGGAGCTGTCACGCCAGCCGCAGTGGTGGCACTGCAGCCACAGTCGATTGATATTGGTGGCGTCTCCCAGCGTGACCACCGCCTCTTCAATATAGCCCGCCGGACCGATCACCTCAATCGGCAAAGCGGGTAGATTGGCAATGCAGCCGTCTTCGATGAATTTCACGATGTCAGCGCTAGTGCGACGCGCCGCAGTGGCCGGAATCGCGAGACCCGTTGTGAGAGCGCTACCGCGAAAGCCCGCAAGATAGCGCGCAACGATCATGCTGTCCACGGCGCTCAGATCGCCGTCACCGTCGATATCTAATGAACCTGCATTGCCATCGACGTGCGCGATGACGTTGGAGGCGCTGGGCGCGGGGACTGCACTCGACAGACCATTCACGAGGGCCGCGTCTCGCATGCCGCGCACCGCACGAACCATCAGCTGGCCATCCACGCTCGCGCTCGCTGCGCGCGTCGGATCTGCCGCGCGAACGTTGAAAGGACACGATGCGGTCTGGGCAACAGAAATCGGCACGACGATGGTCGTACAGGCCAAAGCAAGCCAACGACAGAGCGAGCGAATGGAAGCAGCGGTGTATCGAGACATCTTAGGTACTTCCACTTCCAGCAAATGCGCCGCAGAACCCTGCAAGCGTTGGCGCGCGATTGCAACTTCAGGTGTGCGCTTCGCGATGCGACGGGTGAAGTCTAGAGCGAAGATCGCCCATTCGCGCATCCGTGGCGTAACGAGATGTAAATTTCGCCAGATGGAGTGAGCCTATCGGCCGGTATCGTGCCGCCGTCCGAGCCTACTGATGTTTAGAACCGCATCAACGCGAGTCGAAAACAATCGTCGTTGACATCATCCCGCCCCTGTAACTGGCGTGAAAAGAGGCTTCGCTGCGCCCCGCGAGCGCATTTCGCGCCGTGCGCTTCGATGAAAGCGCACGGCGCGCGCATCGGCTACCAGCCGATATCTTTGAACAGCGATAACGTAAGGTCCGTCGGCGGCCTCAGAGTGATGGATTCATCGCCTACTGCAAAGGGCTCCATCAAGAGATTGGGTGACGCGCTGGTGTTCCAATGCGACACGCTGGAGCCACCAATCACCACAGTCGGCGTAAAGAGCTGCACCCGTCCGAATAAATCGGTTCCGGCGCGACGCTGCACATCAATGAAACTAATGGCAGTGAAATTGCCCGCTGACGCCCGAAGCTTTGCGCCGTCTTGCTGAGAAATCAACGCTGCCGGAATACGAATCCCCGGCGTATCGTCGAATTGAAACGGAAAAAACGGACGAGCAAACGCTGGCGTCGGTTGGATCAACACGACCCCTCTTGCCCCAGCGTTTTGCGCGTTCAAGACCTTGTCAACGATGTTGCAATCACCACGATTGATGATGGCGACCTTACCACGCACTTTCCGGGCGAGCGCGGTGTCAAAGGCCGTGCACGCGTCGCCGGGCGGGCGCGGGTCATCGGTAAACGCAATCAATCCGCTAGCGCGACGAGACCCGGCGGGTAACCCAAAATTCGGAATACCCGAGACCACGAAACCGTTGAGCTGCGAGGCACCCGACACAAAGAGATCGAGTTGTGGCTGACGGGTCAGCGTGCGCTGCGCATCTACGGTCACCGTGAAGCCCGTCCAGACGAGCTGCTCGTTGTTGACGGCAGAGGCTTTGCGCTCCGCCACGGTCATGTCATTCCATGTGCGGCCCAGCGTGTTGTCGAACAAAAAGCGATCCCACACGTGTGGCACCCCGCGAAAGTATTCGCCAGTGATCTCATCGGTGGCCGTGGCGAATCCCAAGCCGTGCCCCAGTTCGTGCAACATCACACGAACGAAGTCTTGCCCGCCAGGAGGCGGTTTGCCATCGAGACCGTAATACCAACTCACGCCCTCCACGCAGTTGGGTTCATCAAGATCAAAGTTTGCAATTGCAAACGCCTCGGGCGCGGGATCGTTTCGCGCTTGATCGAGATCAACGCCGGCAATTTTGTTGGCCAGCGCCGCGTGATACCACGTATTTCTGAACGGCGCGTTCGGAAAGTCACGGCTGAACTGCCACGTATTGGCGCTCGCCAGCCGACCCGTGCAACCCTGCGGCAGAAAACCCGACAGCACTTCAATGGTTTGGTTCGTGCTGGTCAAGGCGCGCCCCCAAATCTCGGCGACATAGCTGATCGCCACGATGCGTTGCTCGCCCAACGTTGTGCCCGGATTACCACCGACCGGTGTGACGGGTCTCGGGTCGTTGTAGCCCACGCCCGGATCGTCGCCGTTGATAATCACAATGCTCGCAGCAAACGACCCAGAGGCCGCGCCCAACACCGCAATCGATCCCCATAGCGCGAACTGTCGTTTCAGGTTGGTAACGAAACGCTTATTCAAGGTTGGCTCCTTTCTTGGAAACCACGTGGGTGTGGGTGTGCGCTCCGTCGCCATGATCGTCCGAACAGGTTTGCACCCATTCCCCTTTGGCATTGCGAACGAGTTGGCTCTGTTTGGCCATCGCAGTACCTACGATTACCGTGACTTGCTCTCCGACACGAATCTCTCGAAAAGTCTGGTCGCGCAGCGACTTGCGCTCGCCACCGCTCGTTTCCGCATCGATCGCGTTGAGCTCAGCCCGCGACTGCTCCGGTGTCATTCGTAACATCTTGTGCTCGACGGGCTTCACGGCTCGTGCCTTCGGCGTGGCGACCGCCGCACGAATCACTTCGGCACGCTCTGCCTCGCTCATGGTTTCATGCATTACGAGCGGCGAACGATCCACAGCCAGCACCATGGTCGACACGCCAATGGCTGCCCATGCGGCGCAACGTACGCCTCGTCGGTAATGAGCCCTCAATACGGAGCTCAATGAGTGTTGAAACTCAAGTTTGCGCATTTAATCTCTCCTAAAAAAGTTCGGATGAATCAATGCGTGCCTCGATGTGCGTGGATCAGGTTGTCCGCGCTTTTATCCTCCACAACGCAAAGCCAATTGTTCCGAGCCCATAGGGCAAGCAATACTCAATTGCGACGAATGACGAACTTTTTATGCTTATTTTTAAAATTATTTTGGCTTTTAATTGCTCTGTTTACGCATTAAGAGATTGTTTGTTGGAGCAGAAAGCTGGGTTCACGCTGCGGCTTCACACCTATGCCGCCGTCACGGAAACAAGCCGTGAGCAACGAGCAGCGTGCGATTCCGGCACCGAGACTGCCGCACAACCGAAACGGTTTTTTCCGGCAAGTCATCGCGCCTTACCCGAACGAAAGAAGTAATTGCAGTGGTCGGCTCAACCTCAGAGCGCTACGGGCACACCGACTCACAATTCAGTCTTGGCGGGCGCATTGCCAGAGCCACCGAAATCCGCGCGCGGCGCTCAGCCCTGCGGCGCAGCGGTGATGCGGGCACGTCACGACCAGCGACCAAACGCCAGCCGAAGCGACAGCATCTGCCGCGCACACAGAGGCGCACGCTCTAGTTCGGAGCGCTCCCAATCGGTTAACCAGCGCCGCCAAACGGCTCATTCACAATTAGGGCGCAAGCCCACTCACCAAGCCACAGGTTGTGCTCAAGTACTGCCGTATCGCAGCCCAATCGCCCCGGGTTTTCGTGCCGGTGCCCAACGCACCGTTGGTGACGGCAGTGCCGCCGAAGCCCAACAACGCACGCAGTAGCAAGAGCCCGTCGGTGGCGGGCGTCACAAGGCCATTGCCGTCGATATCGAGTGTTTTGGTGGTGATCATGGGATCGATTAACGCGGCCATCTGTGCAGCATCGGTTCGCAGCCCCAGCGGGTTGTAGGCATTGCCGCGCAAACCTTCGTTGCTGAGCGTGAGCATCCGCCGCAGGATCAGCAACGCGTCGGTCGTCGGCAATACCGCGCCGTCGTTGTCGATGTCCAAGGTGCAGGGTGCGGGCGTAATGCCGAAGGTCACGGTCACCGTGCAGTTGGCGGTCACCGGTGCCGTCGTGATCGTGTTTCCTGAAAACGTTGCGCCGCATCCACTCACCGAGAGCACCGAATTGCCCGCGTTGGGCAGCGCCGCAAAACTGACGCTGCTACCGCTGATCGCTTGAATCGTTGACGCAGTAAGCGAGCCGCCCCCCGAGGCGGCCACGCGCGGGCTAACGTTGTAGCTCAGCCCCGGCACCCAACCCGTGATCACCGTCTTGCCGCCCGCCACGATGACTTCGGTCATTCGATAATTTCCCGTAGTCGTGATCGCGGTCGGCGTCCATACCCACGTAGAGCCGTTGAAGACGCCAGTCACCGCGTAGCTCGTATTGCCGCTGGCCGCAGCGCCCACTGCGATGAACCCGTTGCCGTTGGCGCGGATCGCACTGAACCCGCTCGACATGACCGGCACGCTGTGCTGCGTCCAATTGGTTTTGTTGGTGCTGGTGAGGATGATGCCCTGATTGGTCGCGATGGCGAAGGTGCCGTTAGCGTAGGCCACGTCGACCACATAAATTCCTGTATTCAAGTTGACAGTGGGATACTGCGTCCACTGCATTGTTGTTTCATCTAACTCCTGCAGGGAATTGTTGAACGATCCAAACACACCGTAGTACTTGCCGTTGAAGTAATGAATTTTGATGGGGCCAAGGCCAGTACCCAGACCGCCGGGCGGCAAGGTGTGCGTCCAGGTGATGCCGTCTGGGCTACTCAATGTGCCCATGCCTTCCCGATCAGAGACAGCAACAAATCCGGAGCCATTCGAGGCGATTGATCCGATCGTGCGATTGAAGTTTGTCCAATCGCTCGGAATCGCTGCCGCTGTCCAGTTCGTCAAATCGCTGCTGTAGAGTACCTGCACACCGTTGGCCGTCGTGAACTGCGTCGTCACATAGCGATTGAGCGACGATGAATACGCGAGCCCCGTCAATCCAGACACCGCAAAGCTCGGTGGAATCGAGCTCGGATCAAGCCGCAGCGTCCAATTCGTGCCATCCGGACTTGATACCAACGGCAGGCGCATCGAGCGCTCCCCCGTGCCAACGAATCGGCTCCCATCCCAAATCAGCTTTGATGCCAGTTGTCCGTTGAGTATTCGCCCAGACGGCGCTTCGGTGTAGGTGAGCTGATCGTCGCTCACCCAAATATGAGCTTGCGCCGATGAAAGAAAAAAAGACAACGCAATAGCGAGCACTGCGCCGAACCGCGCACGAAAAAAACAAGTCACGAAGAGCCCCTCTTTTAAAACAACACTGAGTGAGCGCGACCGTCAGCGGTGCGCCCCAGCCCTTGATTTCGTGCAACGAATATCGTGACCAGCCGTCGAACTATAGCGATTTCCACGACGTTACACATCGCCTTTGCGGCTCGCTACGGCGCCACCTCACTTCGCCTCTGTCACATTGAAAGCGTAGCCTTGCCACAATCACACAATTACAAAGTCGCGTTGAGCGTTCAGACCCAAACTGGAGAGCACCGTATGAACCAACTTTGCAAATTCTTTTTGTCGTGCTGTGTCGCAGCGCTGGGCATCGTCTCGCTACCCGCCGTCGCCGCTAGCCCGCCCAAACCAAAGCTTGTTGTCGTGGTGATGGTCGACGGTTTGCCGATGGAGCAGCTCTATAAAAATCGTGATTTGTTTGTGGCGAATGGGTTTCGCCGCTTTTTAGATCAAGGTGCAGTGTTGACCGATGCACACCAAGCGCACGCTATCACCGTTACCGCAGTTGGTCATGCGGCAGTGCTATCGGGTAGCTATCCTTATCAAAACGCGATCATCGGCAACGATTGGCGAACCCGCGACGGGAAATACATCTACAACACCGCTGATTCCGCACACAAATATCTCGATGGCACCGTCACGGGCGACGACGACGGCACCAGCCCCAAAAGCCTTCGCGCGTCCACCATTCCCGATGAATTGGCCTACGCCACCAACGGCGCAAGCCGCACGTTTGCGGTGTCTGGCAAAGATCGCGGCGCGATCATGCTGGCCGGTCGTGCGGGCAAGGCGTTTATGTATTCATCGCAAACCGGGCGCTTCACCAGCACGAGCTTTTACATGGACAAGCATCCGGCGTGGTGGGAAACGTATTACGCCAAAAAGCCGCAAGACCAATGGTTTCATCAGCGCTGGCTCACGCTCCTAGACGCCAAAGCCTACGAGCGATCCATTCCCGACAATCAGCCTTGGTCATCGCCACGCGGTGGGATGACGCGAAACATGGGCGCGATGTACGGCGTGGGCGAAACCGCGCCCGGAAAGCTCTACTACAGCGGCTTGCTCGTGGGGCCGTTTGCGGATGAAGCGATGGCCGAGTTTTCCGTGGCAATGATGAAAGGCGAATCGATTGGCCGAAACCCAAAAGGCGCGACCGACATTTTGGGGATGAGTTTTTCAAGCCATGATTATGTGAATCACACCTTTGGCCCCGAGAGCATTCAATCGCAAGATCATTTGATTCGTTTGGATCGCACTTTCGCCAAGCTCTTCACCGAGATTGATCGACAGGTCGGCAAAGACAATGTGTTGATGGTGTTAACCGCTGATCACGGCTTCGCCAACGCCCCGGAAACCGATGCTGCACGCGGCTTTGAGGCCGCCCGCATTGACCCCACCGAGCTTCGAAACGCAGTCAACGCCCTCGCCGAAAAAAGATTCGGCATTCCCAAGCTCGCCACCCAACACATGACCGGTGGCTTCACGCTCGACTACGCCGCCATCGATGAGAAAAAGCTCGCGCGCGAAGAGGTCGAGCAATTCATCGCACGCACCGTTGCCGCCCAGCCGGGGATCGGCTTTGCCTACACCCGAAGCCAGCTTGAGCGCGGCGATCTGCCCGCCACGCGAATCTCGCAGCTCGTGCAGCGTGGGTGGAATCATTCGATGGCCGTTGATGTGGCGATCATCGTAAAACCGTTTCATTTCTTCGCATCGCGAAGCACCACGTCGCAACCCACCGCCTGCACCCACGGTACGCCCTACGCCTACGACACCCACGTGCCAGTAATGTGGCACGGCGCAAAGTGGATCAAACCCGGCCGCTACACCACCTACAGCGAAGTCGTAGACATCGCCCCCACACTAGCCACGATTTTGGAAACCCGCTTCCCCAACGCCAGCGAAGGGCGGGTGTTGCAGATTTTGAAGTGAGTGGTTGCGGATTTTTGGCAACGTTGTAGGCGCGGTTTCACCGCGAAAAGCAAAGCCAATCCGAGCCATCGCGGTGGAACCGCTCCCACAGGCGCTCACACAGGTTTTGCGACCGGGCAGGTGCGCTAGAGCCCCGGGATCAGTTGCTCGATCAGATTGCGCACCGAGTCCGCAAACTGACTTGCGTTCACCCCTGCGGGAAGAGGCAGCCCGGTCACCAGCCCTTCCTCTCTGAAGCCCAACATCCATCGCGTGATCAGTAGCGCGTCTTCTGGATCAACACCGTTTCGTTGGTTCACATTCAGCAAATTGCCTAGCGAGTTGAGGTAATTCAGCACATCGGTGTCGCTGGTGCGCCTTGCGCTGTGGCCGACGGCATTGGCAACGAGCGCAGGACCGGTGATGCCGCTGATGAATCGAGCCACTAACAGGCCATCGGTCTCCGCCAGGTATTGGCTATCGCCATCGATGTCGAGCGTCGGCGCAACAGTGAGCGTGACATCGTTGCCATCGCCGCCGGTGTACGAAATCTTCGCGTTGCGCTGCGGGCCCATGAAAACCGAGCGACCCTGTGGTAAGCCGGGGAATGTCGTGCTTGCGACGCCTGCGCTGTTTTTGGTAACGATCTGAAATACGGTGCCGAGTGGCGGGGTGTATCCGTTGATCGGGTTGACGTAGAGCGAGCCACCGCCGTTTTCGCCAGGGCGGAATTGGCCGTTAACTACAAGCTGGCCAAACCCGCCGGGGTTTGCGCTCGCCAGATCGATTTGCAGTCTTGCGCTCGGACCAAAGCTAAACGCCGTCGAGCTCGCGGTGAGTGTGCCGCCAACACCTTGACCCGGTCGCAGTGTAGCGATCGTGTTGAGCGTGGCGGTCGCCACGTCCACCTGCGCCACATTGCCCGAACCACTAAACGTACCGCCCTGAATCGACACAGGCGCACCGGGCATTTGACCGTTCACCCGCAACTCGCCCGCATACGAAATCAAAAGTCCGTCGTAGTTGGCGTTGGTGCTGAAGACTTGCGTGCCACCGCCGCGCTTATTGATGCGTTTG
>JAAFHR010000105.1 GCA_013298455.1 Betaproteobacteria bacterium
GATCGTGATCACCACGCGAATCTTTGGCAAACTGCAAGCCAATCCTTGGCGCGTGATCGTGCTTCGCGGGCTCGCACCGGTGACGGTGGGTTTGATGTTTGCAGGCTGCGCGCTCCTGACCAAAGGGTTCATAGACATCAAAGCGTGGGCGCTGGCGGCAATTGCCCTTGCCTGTTTCCTTCGCTTCAAAAAACTGCATCCGCTGTGGCTCATTGGCGCGGGCGCGGTGATTGGTGGGATGGGGTGGTTGTAGCGTTAACCGCATCGCGACGTGCTGACGCTGACACAAAACAACGTGAATTTCGCACAAATTCTTTGATACAGATCGCGCAGATTCGCCCTTCGACAAACTCAGGATAAACCTCGGTGCGATCTGGCGGAAATCCATGGTGAATTGAGCAAAATCAATCATTTGGAACGTAACTCTTCATCGACGATGGATTCCCGCCTCCGCGGGAATGACAGCGATTAGAGTTGTGCATGAATCCCCATAAATTCTCTTTTTGCTTAATCTAGGTTTCGGCGTAAATAATCTGCGTCAATCTGCGGAATCTGCGGAATCTGCGTCAAAAAACTCCTGCCGGTACGTTCCAATGAACCCAAACCATCTTGCCCAACGCCTCCAACACATCGCGCCGTTTCACGTGATGGAAATTGCTGCGCACGCTCGCCGTTTGCAAGCTGAAGGGCGCGACATCATTCATATGGAAATTGGCGAGCCCGATTTCCCAACGCCGCAGCCTGTGATCGATGCAGCGCAATCGCTGTTAGCAAGTGGCGAGATTTACTACACGAGCGCACTGGGCATCTTGCCGCTTCGAGAAGCCATCAGCCGCCACTATCAACGGCTCTACGGCATTGACGTCACGCTGGAGCGAATCATCGTCACCGCCGGCGGCTCGGCGGCGCTGCTATTGGCCACAGCGCTCATCGTGAATCGCGACGATGAAATTTTGCTCACCGATCCTTCGTATCCCTGCAATCGGCACTTCATTCGCGTGATGGAAGGTGTACCCAAAACCATCGCCGTGGGCCCTGGGGAGCGCTACCAATTTACCGCAGACTTGATTGATCGAGCGTGGGGTGCAAGAACGAAGGGCGTGCTGGTTGCCTCACCATCGAACCCGACTGGAACCAGCCTGCGCGAAGGCGAACTCGCCAAGATCGTCGATTGCGTGAAGGCGCACGACGGCGTGTTGATCTCGGATGAAACCTACGCCGGACTTAACTATGGACGAGCGCCAGAGACAGTGTTAGCGCATACTTCAGAGGCGTTTTCGATCAACAGTTTTTCAAAATATTTCAACATGACCGGCTGGCGGCTCGGTTGGTTGGTTGCGCCCGAAAATCGAGTGCGCGACATCGAAAAGCTTGCGCAAAATCTCTACATTTCGCCATCGGCCTTGTCGCAGCATGCGGCGGTGGCCTGCTTCAGCGATGCCGGTTACGCGATTGCTGAATCACGGCGTTTGGCGTTTCAGGCGCGGCGAGATTACTTTGCGCCCGCGCTCGCGGAGATCGGCTTCAAAATTCCGGTGTTGCCGGACGCCGGATTCTTTGTCTATGCGGATGTAAGCAATTTAACGCAAGACAGCGAGGCGTTTTGCACGCAAATCTTGGATCGCACGGGCGTGGCCTTCGCGCCGGGCATCGACTTTGGCGAACATCGCTCTCGGGCTCACGTACGCATGGCCTACGCGGTGGGTTTGGACAAGCTCAAGGACGGGGTTGATCGGTTACGGCGGGCGGTTGCTTGACGTGAATCGCGATGATTCAAATGAAGTGCAGCTGTTTCTTAAAAAGCCTTATATATATTGAGCTACGTGCGGATTTATTGAATTATCAAAATCTTTTTTTATCTATCGAAAGCCCATATAAAATAAGAGTTTCAGCAGATAAGCTAAAAATCAGTGACACTGTTCGGCGCATAGAAAAAGCGACCCGAAGGTCGCTTTTTTGATTCGCGGGGTTTGCTGATCTATTTCAGATCAGCCACGAGCGCATTGCGAACCGATTGCGGGATCGGATTAATCGCGGCTTTGTAGCGCGGATGATCCACGCCCACAGCCAAACCGACGCCGTACTTGAGCGCGGCTTTCATCTCTTTGGTCAATTCAAAGCGCAGAAAATGCACGCTGGAGGCTTTGTAATCGTTGTCGCGATCCGAATCGTCATCAGAGATCGAATAGAGTTTCGAGCTGCCCTCGACTTGAATCCAGACGCGATCTTCGATACCAATCAGCGTGGATAGTGCGCGCTTACGCTCAACCTCATCCGCGTATTCCAACAACATCGTGGCTTTGAAATTGCCACCGTCGGGGATCAAAGGCAAGTACGCATCGAGCTCGTGCTGGATGCTGTCTTCTTCGCGGCGCTCGTCGGCGTGCAGGGACTCGAGAATTTGGTAACGAACCGTCATCTCGTCTTCAAATTGCAACGTCAAGTTGTTGCCCAAATGCACAGTGCGATTTTTCTTATGCGCCAGCACTTCTGGACGAAAGGTAGCGCGCCGCTTCGAGTATTCCTCGCGCGACCAGAGATTTGCCCGCGACAATACGGGTGTCGACTTCTTAGCCATATTTTTTGATCAATCCGTGTAGATTCGATAACCTCGATAGAGCTTCTGACTGCTTCTATCGGCGTCAGTTCGCTTATTACCAGTACAAACGCGCCTCAACCAACGCGTCCCGAGGTTGCTTCGATGCGTTGAAAGCAACAAACGGGAGTATGATTTTAGGCGCTTGACGGACGAATTACTAGGGTTTTCGCGGATGAATTGCTCTATTTTTGAGCACTTTCATGAGTTAAGAGCTTTCCGAGTCAACTCAACGTACCGCGCGAACTGGGCTCCGGCTTGGCGAAACGCGCCATCGGCGCGCCCCGACCCAAACCATGCAAAGCGTAAGCCACGCCCAGGACCAATCGGCGAGCGTCGGAACGCTGGGCGGCTCAATCAAGCCAAAATCTACGCTCAGATGGGTTTGGCTATCGGGCACTCCGGCGAGCTGATCGGCGATCCCGTCAGCACCACGCTCGCCCAAGGGCAGGGTCGCGCCGCCACCGACCACAATCACCGTGGAGAGTGCTCCACTCCCATCAACAGAGGCACGATTGGCCCGAACGGCGCTGCCGGAGCCGCCGTCTCCGCCATGCAAGGGGCTCGCCACCCAATTGGGGGCCAAAGCGCGAACTCGGTACTGACCGGCGGGCAGGCCATCAAAAACGTAGCGCCCGTTGCGATCCGTTGCCGCGCTCCGAAGCACGGCGTTTCCGGTGCCGCCTAAAAGTTCGAGCCGGACCCCCTCGGGCAACGTGGGCTCACCCGTGTCCCACAGACCGTTGGCGTTTTGGTCAATCCAGAGCGCGCCACCAATGGCGTAGCTTCGAAACGCCCCGAGATCGATTGTCAGATTTGTGGTGACACCCGTGGCCTGATCCGAGCGCTGCTCGCCTGCCGAGCTCTGCGCGAGCCCTGGCTGCAACGAAAACACGCCCGAGCGCACCGCCGCCAGACCGCCAGGCGCGTCGTTGCCGTCATCACGTCCGCTCACAAAATCGCTGGCGGACGGAGCAGGCTCGGTGGGGCCATTGCGCGAACCGCGGGCACCGTTTCCTGTGGCGCTTCGATAACCCGCGTCTGGCAGCGTGGCTTCAACAAGGTAGTCGCCGGCAGCGATGCCTGTGAATCGGTATTGGCCCGAGCGCTCGTCGGCGGTGGTGGTAGCGATCACGTTGCCGCTGCGATCTTTGAGCACCACCGTGGCACCGTACGGCTCGCCATTGCTGGCTCGCAATGCGCCCTCGTCGCTGGTTTTGAGGCCGTCGTTGTTGCCGTCATCCCAGACGGCGCCACCGAGCACAATTTTGTAGACACCGATGTCGAGCGTGGTGTCAGATTGACTGTCGGAGACGACCAAGGCGTCTGCAGGCAATGCACCGTCAGTTTCGGAGAGTGGCGCAGCACCATCGGCGAGCGTGCGAGTTGCGGACAAAATGCCGCCGCTGATGAGCGGCGCGGCGCTGCCGAGCGCAGGTTTCACGCCGAGCCCGTTGTCACGATCATTGCCCGAGGCAATATCGGGGCTGCTCACGTAGCCAAACAGCGAACCGGTGAGGACAAACTGGCTCTCCGGGATCCGCACAGCATACGTGCCCGCAGGCAAGCCACTAAAGGCGTAGCGGCCCTGCGAATCAGTTTGGGTGCTCACCAACTCACCCGAACTGGGATCGGTGCTGAGCGTGCCGCTGAGCGCGTCTTTGTAGAGCACCGCGCCAACGGAATTCGTGAGGAGCAACGTGATGGCGCTGGGGCCCGCTAGTTCGTCGGGATCACGGACGCCATTGGCGTTGGTGTCGAAAAAGACCCGGTTACCCAGCTGCAGGCCAACTTCACGCGGGCTGGTCGCGCCGCTACAAGGCGCAGCGACAAGCATCACTGCAATTGCTATCCTGACCGCCCATGCGCCGGAACTATTCATCGTCGTCAGCCCATCCTGCTCTTGGTAAACGCTGCATCGAAAGACGCAGCGTTCGGTCGTGCAGTGTAGCCGTGCACTCATTGGTTTGATGAGCCGCGGCTTGCAGTCAGGGCGTTATCGGGCCGTTAAGCGGCCTCGCGAGTCCGCCTGACTAGAGCTCAGCGTACAACGGCAAGGTCAAGAATTCTTCGAACGCATCTTGCGTGCTCATCTGCGTAAAGATTTCCGCACCGCGATCAAACTTGCCAACGAAACCACCCGCCTTGATTTTGGCGAGCTCTTCCGGAACGAGGGCGCGCACCATGTCGGCGGTTACTTTGCGGCCGTCGTCCAACACGCCTTTGGGGCTTCGGATCCACTGCCACACTTGGCTTCGGGAGATTTCGGCGGTGGCGGCGTCTTCCATCAAATTGTGGATCGGCACGCAACCGTTGCCTGCGAGCCATGCGCCGAGGTAGTGAATGCCCACGTTGATATTCATCCGAAGCCCTGCTTCAGTGATCGGCGTTTCGGGTTGGAAATTCAAAAGGTCGCTTGCCGCAACGTTCACATCTTCCCGCGTTTTGCTCCATTGATTAGGCTTATCGCCGAGCACCGCCACGAATTCCTTCATCGACGCTTCCACCAAACCGGGATGCGCGACCCAGCCGCCATCGTAGCCGTCGGTGGCATCGCGGCGTTTGTCCCCGATGATGCCCGCCATGGCGATTTCGTTTTTCGCTGGATCGTTTTTGATGGGGATCAATGCGCTCATCCCACCAATCGCCGGAGCCCCGCGCTTGTGGCAGGTTTTGAGGAGCAGCAGGGCATAAGCACGCATGAACGGCGCGGTCATGGTGACTTTGGCGCGATCCGCTAAACAGAAATTGGTGTCGAGCTTGAATTTTTTGATGCAAGAAAAAATGTAATCCCAACGTCCCGCGTTCAAACCGGCGCTGTGCTCGCGCAGCTCGAAGAGGATTTCTTCCATTTCGAACGCAGCAACGATGGTTTCAATCAGCACAGTCGCTTTCACGGTGCCCTGCGGTAAACCGATTTCGTTTTGCGTCATCACAAAGACGTCGTTCCACAGCCGCGCTTCAAGATGCGATTCCATCTTGGGCAGGTAGAAAAACGGCCCCGCGCCACGAGCGATTTGCTCCTTGGCGTTGTGGAACATGAACAGCGCGAAATCAAAAATGCCGCCGTGAACAGGCACGCCGTCGATCAACACATGCTTTTCATTCAAGTGCCAACCGCGGGGGCGCACTTGCAACGTAGCAATCTTGTCGTTCAGTTTGTACGACTTGCCGTTTTGCTCGAGCGAAAGTTCGCGACGAATCGCAGCTTTCAAATTGATTTGGCCTTGGATTTGATTTGACCAGCTTGGCGCGTTGGAATCCTCGAAATCGGTCATGTAGGAATCAGCGCCGGAGTTAAAGGCGTTGATGACCATTTTGGCATCCACCGGGCCGGTGATTTCTACGCGCCGGCATTCGAGCGCTTTCGGAAGCGGCGCGATTTTCCAGCTGGCGTCTTCGCGGATGTGCTTCGTTTCTGCCAAGAAATCTGGGCGCTCGCCAGCGTCTAAGCGCTTGGCGCGTTCAACGCGCGCGGCGAGCAATTGCTGACGCCGTGGCTCAAAGGCGCGGTGCAATTTGGCGACGAGATTCATCGCCTCGGGGGTGAGGATCGCCGCGAATTCAGCGGAAATCGGGGCGTTGATTTGGATGCCGGGAGCGTAGTTTGGAGTGGTCATGATGGGTGGCGGTGATTGAAAACGGTGGGCGCTGCGCGGTGAGTCGCGACATCGCAGAATGAAGACGGGCTCTCACCCGTTCGGGCTGAGCTTGTCGAAGCCATGGTGCGAAATCGCCCACCCTGCATTGAGCTCAGGGCCAATGGCTAGAACAAACGCAGCCGCGAAGCGATTGCATGAAGCCCAAAACAAAGTCGTTACGTGCAAAAACCGCGCCGATGGCTGCGCGAATTTGACAACGAGCGAAAGCGCTTTTGGCGGCTTTCATTTCACGTCGTGCTGCTGAATTCAGCCTGACGTTGGGATGAAATGTAACGTTTTGGAACGCGTTTCCACATTGTGAAAACCCTAAAAACGAAACAAACTGCCGATGCGCCAAGCGTAGCGTCTTTTTTATGAATCGCCTGATGAAACGTGGCGTTTGAAGTGCTTTACCGAATTATCAAAAGCATAGACAAATCACTTGCAGCCTTGTATTTACTTGGCCTACATCGATAAAGCTATCTGATTGTCAACATGGCTCAGGAGCAAGCATTGTTGGGTAGTTGTCATGTTGAGCGGAGCGAAACATCACGGCGCACTCGTTTCTCTTCGTCGAAGCGCGTTTCGTATGCGCCGTGATCCTTCGCTCTGCTCAGGATGACAACGCCTCGATCTGAGTCAGATTGATCATCGGGTAAAGCAATTACTTGGGTCGCGCAACGACCACTTTTGACAATCCCAAGATGTTGGCGCGCTCAAGCGACACCACCGTAAGCGGTGTTTGCTCAATGTGTTCGGCGTACGAAAACGACGAGCGAAAACCAATCTTCGCGGCCACGGGTGCGGCAATTTTTTCGAGCGCCGCCCAAGTTTTAGAGCCGCTGAAATGATTGGCGATGATGATGTGGCCGTCGGGTTTGCAAACGCGAATGGCCTCGTCGATCAAGGCGCGTGGCCGTGGTGTGACCGACAAAATGTAGGGGAGCACCACACAATCAAAACTCGCATCGGCAAAGCTCAAGCGCTCGCAATCATCGAGCTGCACCGAGGTTTTTTTCAACTCGTTTTTGGCGATTTTTTGACGAGCAAGCGCGAGCATGTCGTCTGAAATATCAACGCCGATCACTTCAGTTTCGACGGGATACTTGGGCAGGAGCAAACCGGTGCCCACGCCCATCTCAAGGAGCCGCGCGGGTTTGAGGGTGGCGACGTGAGCGAGGAGCTTCTTTCGACCATCTTCCAAAACTGCACCAAACACTGCGTCGTAGACGCCTGCCCAGCGCCGGTAGCTGGTTTTCACATCGTTTATCGACACATCAAGCGCCTCAGCACGCGCTGAGGGCGCGGAGATCTGAGTCGCAGAATCTTGTGAGTCGAGCGCTTTAGCGCGCTCGCTGAAGGAGCTGTGTTGGGTATTCATTCAACCGGTATTGGACGCACAAATGTGCGCACATTGTTTTTGATTGAGGCAGAGCGTACCAAAATCTATCGCCCACGCGGCGCAGAACCCACCCGGCGCCCAAAGTCCTACATGCCGGCGGCGCAACTGCCATTGAGATAAGCGCGAAGTTGTGTCGAGGGAGCGCCGGTATCCCACGTGGTTCGGCTCGCGCCTGCTTGGTTCACCCCTGCAAATACCGCTGCGCCCCGAAATCCCAGCATCGCCCGCAGCAGAATCACGCCATCGCGATCCGCCGTGACATAGCCATCGCCATCAACATCGAGCACTTTGGTGCCCACGAAATCACGCGCCATGCGATCGGTGCGATCGAGCGTTTGCGCGGCGATTGAAACGCCGGTGCCCGAGAGCAAGGCGCTGCCCCGAAGCCCCAACATCGCTCGAAGCATCATTTGGCCGTCTTGCAGGCCACGCTTGCCGCCCGTACCGTCGATATCGAGCGTGCAGGGCAATGCGGCTTGGTTGACCCACAGGTCGGGCGCGGCCGCCATGCGCGCTTTCATCGTGGCATCGTTCCACATGGCGAAGAGCTGTGAGGAGATCGAATTCGAGGCGTCAGCCGTGCCGCCCGTTACGTTGCTGCCGGTAACTAAACACCAGCCTTTCACACGATCGGCGCTGGTTTGGGTGCAACTTCGCTGAGTGGCATCAAGACCCCACTCGGGATTGGTGTTCATCGTGATCACATAGCCGTAGCCGCGGCGATTCACGCTGTAAATCGAGCGAAATCCGCCGCCGCTGCCAGTGTGCGAAATATCAAAGCCGGGCACTGTGGGCGCGCCCCATTCGCTAGCCGATGCACCAAAGCTGTAGCGCCGGGCTACGAAGCCGGAAGTAGTGTTCGCTGCGAGACCCTGATTCGCGCCGCCGTAGAGGATGTCTGAGCCCGTCACATTCGACGCCGGAAAATCCAACAGGTGCGGCGCACGGCTTCGACCTTTGGCAGACAGCAGCAAGCGAGCGTATTCTTCAGCGGTAAACACCCACGCGCCCGCGCCTTGCCAGCCACCCCACGTGCGCCAGTAAGGGCGAGTGATCCCGGCGGGCGTGTTGGCATCAAACGAACCCGTTGGTGGGATGTAGAGTTTGGCAGCGGTGTCGAGTGTCTGCGGCACGTCGTAATAGAAATTGATCTCGTCAGGGTAGTGCACGCGCTGATCCTCTGGCACGAGCTTTGGATTGATGATGCCCAGCGGCGCGAGCACTTTGGTTCGCACGTAGTCATCAAAACTCATGCCGCTTTTGAGCTCAACGATTCGAGACATCCAGCAGTACGGAATGTTGGTGTAGTGCTGGTAGTAGCCGGTACCTCCTTTCACTGGCGGCGGGCTCCCGGGTGTGAACTGCAGCAAACGTCTTGGCAGATCGTATTTAAGATGGTCTGCGCAGGTTCGCACAATCGTGTTGTTGGCTGCAGCGATGGGCGTGTTGTAGATCTTGACGTTCGAGACTGGGTCCGTGTAGTTCACGATGTCTACGGGCTGCCCCAACGGATGGCAGGTGGTATTGCCGGGCGTAGTCGTTGGAATCGCATTGCAATCGCGATCAAACCCTGCCTCATGCTCCATCAAGTGCTTGACAGTGATGTCAAGCATTTTGGGGTCGGCCGGAGCGCCGTTGTAGAGAGTCGTGCTCGGATCCGTGCGCAAAATCGCGTAGGCATTGTCGCTGCCGTCGTGCTGCAAAAGACCGTCAATGGCGAGCTGCTGAAGCGCCATGCCAGTGACGAATTTGGAAAGACTTGCTACGCGAAAGCGGTGTTGCGG
>JAAFHR010000106.1 GCA_013298455.1 Betaproteobacteria bacterium
GGCAGGCAATCCGGAGGCGATGTTTGAAGTAAACCAGTTGCCAACGGGTGAAGTGCTTGACGTGCGCTTGGTGCGATCAAGTGGCAATGCTGCGTACGATCAGGCAGTCGAGCGCGCGATTTTGAAATCTTCGCCACTACCCAAACCCGATCAGGCCGATTTGTTCCAGCGGCGGCTGTCGCTGCGCTTCCGTCCGGTGGAGTAGGGCTGAGTCGTCGTGGCTAGCGAGCGCCCAGACGTGCTGCTTCGTCAGCCGCAACGACAACCGCGATCTCTTCTGGTGTGAAGCCCGCTGCTTGACGAGCCGTTACGTTAAACGGGCTACGCAGCGTCGGCGCTCGATACGTTACGCAGAGCTCTGCGAAGTGCTTCATTGGATCAACGCCGCGAGCGGCGCAAAAGTAGCGAAACCACTGATTGCCAATCGCCACGTGGCCGATTTCGTCATCGAGAATGCGCTGCACGATATTGGCGCCCGAAACGTCGCCCGCTTGGCGTAGTTTGTCGCGAATGGCTGGAGACGCATCCAGTCCCCGTGCTTCGAGCGTACGGGGTACGAGCGCCATGCGGGCCAAAACGTCATCCTGCGTTCGCTCTGCCATTTCCCACAGCCCGTCATGCGCCGGGAAATCACCGTACTGAAACCCGAGTTCGTCGAGGTGGGCACTCAACAGCTCAAAGTGAAGTGCCTCCTCGGATGCGACTCTGATCCAGTCAGTGACAAATACCTTGGGTACATCGACAAAGCGCGACGCGGCATCGAGCGCGAGATTGATCGCATTGAATTCGATGTGTGCCAAAGCGTGGATGAGCACCGCGCGCCCCTCAGTGCTCGCTAGCGATCGGCGTTTCAGTGCACTGGGCGTCACCAGCAACGGCCGATCGGGCCGCCCCGGAATGATTCCTGCCGCAACCGCTGGCTCGATATCGGGCAGGCGCTCGACCACTGCCGCATGCAGGCGCTTCGCCAGAAGCACCTTCTGCGCTGGATCACGTTCGCAGAGCGCATGCAGCGCCCGAGTTTGCATCGCAGTTCGGGGGGGAATTAGTTCCATTTGGATCTATATCGGGACTAGAATTGTGTGTTGTGAGTCAAGAAAAATCTTGCTGATACCGACTTTCAACAAGGCCGTTTTGCGGTGCTTTCGAGTCAGGGAGGCACTCAAAATTGAAATGCGGCAGATAACGAGAAGCACGGTAGCGTTCGACGGGAAGGATTGTTTATAAATCAAAGCTCAATGAGTGCACCGCTCCTTCTCTACACCGCCAGTCCCGAAGATGCCCAAGGCGCATTTTCGTCGACGGCGCGGCTCCTTGATGCGCTCTCGGACTGCGTTGCCTACTGGCACCGCGACGGTCGCTGTCTCTATGCCAACCCAGCGTACGCCAAGACGGTGAAGCGTGACACGGCAGAGCTGCTCGGACGTCACCTAACAGAGATTCACGGCGAGGCGCTGCTGGCAACCGCCGAGCCGCTACTGAGTCAAGCTTTGTCCGGGCAACAAGTCTCCGGCGAGTTGCACCTCGAAGGTGCGGGCCATCAAGACGTATGGTGGCAGGTTGAGCTGTTTCCCAACCGTAATCACGCCGGCGACATCATTGGCTACTTCTTCTTTGGCCGCGATATCAGCGCGACCAAAGCACTTGCGCGCGCAGCCGAGATGCGCCAAGAGGCGATTCGAAACTTGGTTGAGTCGATCAATTTGCCCATGGCTTGCTGGGATCGCGAGGCACGCCTTGTTTTTTGCAACTCGCCGTACGAGACGTGGACGCGTCGTCCGAAGAGTGAGCTTATTGGTGCCACGCTGACCACCATTTTTGGCGCAACCGCCTGGACCAACGCCAAGGCCGGGTTCGTCCGCGCGTTCGGCGGCGAATCGACCGTCTATGAACGACAGGTCGTGCAACCAAGCGGTGGTTTGCGCTGGCATCGAATTCACATTTTTCCCGGTGCCCGCGACAACCTGCCCGTTCAAACGGTCTTCACGATCGCTTTCGATATCGACGACGATATCAAACTGCGGCAGCAGCTGGCGGCCAACGAAGCGCGTATTCGTAGCGTGGTAGAGGCCATTGATTTACCCATTGTTCGATTTGATACGACGCGACGCGTTAACTACTGTAACGGTCCGTACGCGCGATTTGTTGAGCGATCCATCGAGGCGGTGATCGGCACGAGCGCAGACGAGCTTTTTGCTGCATCGGGTTCAGCAGCGCGAGCGAGCCACTTCGCGCGCGCCTTTGCGGGCGAAAGCGTGACGTACGACGAGTCGATCACAAAAAATGAGGGCTCGCGCTGGATTCGCGTTCGGCTGGTGGGAGACCGTGACTCGTCGGGTATCGTGCGTTCGATTTACGCCATTGGCTACGATGTTGACGCCGAAGTTCGCGAACGCGAAAAGACCGAATTAGCGCGACTGCGCTTGGAGCGGTTTACCGAAAACATACCGTTTCCGTTGGCGTACTTGGGCGTGGATGGACACTATCAATTTGTTAACGGCGCGCTCCTCAATCGGCACGCTTTGGTCGCTGAGCGCGTTATCGGACGCCATGTCCGAGACGTCCGAGGCGCGACCATTTGGCATGCACTAGAGGCAGGGTTCGCGTCGGCGTTAGGGGGGGAAGTCAGCGACCTTGAGGCGGAGGTAGCCCTAGCGGGAGGTGCGACTCGCTGGGTGCGTACGACCCTTGCGCCGAATCGGGATGCCGATGGAAACGTGGTGGGCGTGTTCACGGCGAGCTTCGACGTTGATGAGATCAAGCGCGCCCAGTTGCAGCTTCGCCAGCTCAATAACGAACTCAGCGCGCACTTTGATCGAAGCCCGGTGGCTGTCGTTAAGTATGACTCGACGGGCTGTATCGTCCAATGGTCGCAGCGCACCGAGGAGATGCTGGGGACATCTGCCTCGGAGATGATTGGCAAGCGTTTCGACTTTGATCGCGTTCATCCGCTGGATCGTGACGCCGTGCGAGCGGTGGTTCGTCAAGTGGGATCGGGTGAGGTCGACACTGTGGTTAACACCCATCGCTACCTGCATGCAGACGGCTCGACCCGTTGGATCGAGTGGTACAACTCGGTTCTGAAAGATGCTGATGGCCGAACCGCTTCGGTGCTCTCGCTCGGTGTAGACGCGACCGCAAAGATGGATGCGGAACAGCGACTCAAGCGATTTGGCGATGGGATTCCCAACCCTGTGACCTATCTGGGGCTTGATAGCCGATATCAGTACATGAACACCGCTTTTGAAGCATGGACCGGCATTACGCCCGCGCAGATGCTCGGCAAAACGCCCATTGAGGTGCGCGGCGCGCTTTTGGGTGGAATGTTTCAGGGGCTCGTGACCCGCGCACTCAGTGGCGAGGACGTGCGGATGGAGCGACTGGCAACGCTCGTCAACGGCGAGGAGCGCTGGGTGCGCACGCATTTTTCGCCCGACCGCGATGAGACTGGGGCAATCATCGGCTGCTACAACGTGTCGTTTGACATTCACGACGCCAAGCTTGCCGAACAACAACTGCAGCGCATGGCGGATCGTGATTCGCTCACCGACGCATTGACCCGTTCGGCGTTTTTTCGGGAACTCGACCGCCGTTTGCAAAGGAATGATGCTCGCGCGATTTCGCTGTTGTTCGTCGATTTGGATGGATTCAAATCGATCAATGATCGACTCGGTCATGCCGAGGGCGATCAGCTGCTGCGAACGGTTGCCTCGCGTTTGCGGGACATGCTTGAACCGAGCGACTGCTTGGGCCGGCTAGGTGGCGACGAATTCGTAGTGCTCAGCAACACCACGTCGCATCGAGCCGCTCAGGCCCTAGGCGAGCGGATCATCGCGCTCATCCAAAGTATTCCCATCGGAACCGAAGGCACAAATGCCGTCATTTCAGCGAGCGTGGGCATCGCGATTCGCTTACTGAGCGGCACCCAGACCAGCAGTGATGAGCTGGTGCAAGCCGCGGACAAAGCAATGTACGAGGCAAAGCGAAACGGCGGCAGTCGCGTGCAGTTTGCGCAGTAGCGTGGCGCTAACTTACTGCCTCGTCGCCACTGAAGTTTCACCTCGCTAGCCGACCCCGTTTCACGATGTCGGCCAGTAGAATTGGATCCATGTTGTTCATTTCTGCTTTTAGCGCGGCTGCGGCGTATTTTGGCTTTGTCATCGTTAGCTTGACCGGGCGTTCGCGCGCCGATCTCGGACGCAGCGCGGACCTTTCTATTGTGGCGGTTGCTTAGTGGCTGTCACGCTCGATGATCGTCTGGTGGTTGCGATCTCATCGCGTGCGCTCTTCGATCTTTCACAGAGCCACAAAATCTACGAATCCGAGGGCGTTGAGGCTTATCAGCGGCATCAGGTAGCGCACGAGAACGATTTGCTTGCTCCGGGCGTCGCCTTTGATTTGACGAGAAAGATTCTGCAACTCAACGCAGGCGGTACGCCCTATGTGGAAGTCGTGTTGCTCTCAAGAAACAGCGCCGACACGGGGTTGCGGGTATTCAATGCGATTGAGCACTATGGGCTGTCGATCACGCGTGCTGTGTTCACGAGTGGTAGAGACACCTCGCGCTACGTTCCCGCCTTGGGAACGCACTTGTTTTTGTCCGCCGACGCCGGTGACGTGCGACATGCGCTCGATTCCGGCTATGCAGCAGCAACGATCGTGCCGCACTACGACGCTGGGGGCGCTGAGGCACCCACGCCGGCCAACGACACCGGCGAACTCCGAATCGCTTTCGACGGAGACGCCGTGCTCTTCTCCGACGAAGCCGAGCGGGTATTTCAATCACACGGGCTTGAAGCGTTTGCCGCCTCAGAGAAGCGCGCTGCTGACCAGCCACTTCGCGGCGGCCCGTTTCACGGATTTTTAGCGGCGCTACATCGTATCCAAACCGAGTTTCCTCGCGATCAACAACCGATCCGCACGGCTTTGGTCACGGCGCGCTCAGCCCCGGCGCACGAGCGAGTGATTCGAACGCTTCGCAATTGGGGCATTCGGATTGACGAGGCGCTCTTTTTAGGTGGCCTCGATAAAGCCGAGTTTTTACGCGCCTTTGGCGCAGACATTTTCTTTGACGATCAACGACGGCATGTGCAGTCAGCCAGCCGCGTTGTCACGGCGGGTCACGTACCCCACGGCGTCACCAACAGCGAGTCTTAATGAATATTCTTTTCGATGATGAAGGCCAACTCAAGGCCGCATCGATCATGTCCGAGTCCGATGCGTCGATGCAGGTTGAATTACCGGGTGGTCGTCGCATCAAGGTCAAAGCGAGCAATGTGCTGATGCGCTTTGCGACGCCCGCAGCGAACGAACTCTTGCCACTCACACAACCCGTGGCGGATCAAATCGACATTGCGCTGCTGTGGGAGAGCGCCGCACAGGATACTGATGCTGCCTTTGCCGCCTTGGCTCAAGAATATTTTGGCGGCACACCGAGCACCGAGCAAATCGCGGCGACGTTGATCGCCCTACAAAAGTCGCCGATGTACTTCTACAAACGCGGCAAAGGCATCTATCGCCCTGCACCCGAGGCGTCGCTCAAAGCCGCGCTCGCTGGGGCCGAGCGCAAAGCCCGGGAGCTCGCTCAAGTGGAGACGTGGGTCGATGAATTGATTCGCGGCACAGTGCCCGAGCCCATCGCCAAAGACTGGGCAAAACTGCTCTACGCGCCGGATCGACAGAGTTTGGCCTACAAAGCGCTCGCTGCCGCGGCCGACAAAGCGCGGGTCGCTCCCGTGCACTTACTCGCCAAAGCGGGCGCGATTGAATCGACACACTCGCTGCACTTCACGAAGTTTTTGCTAGCGACCTTCCCCAAAGGCATTGACTTTCCTGAGGTAACCGTCGAGCCGCCGGGTCCGCTGCCCACTGCCAACGTGCAAGCCTTTAGCATCGACGACGACAGCACCACCGAGATCGATGATGCGTTTTCAGTGACCCCCACCGGCAATGGCCACCGTGTGGGTATCCACATCGCCGCGCCAGCGTTGGGCATCGCCCTAGGCAGCGTGCTTGATCAAGTAGCGCGTGATCGTTTGTCGACCGTTTACATGCCGGGTAACAAAATCACCATGTTGCCCGATGCCGTCGGCAGCGTGTACTCGCTCAATGAAGGCAACAGCGTCGCGTCGGTGTCGCTCTACGTTGATATTGACGCGGCGGGCGTAGTGCTCGAGTCGCAGTCAACCGTGGAGCTGGTGCCTATCGCCAAAAATTTGCGGCTCCCGATGCTTGAGCACGATGAATGGCTCGCCGAAGGCAACGCCTCGATTCCCTTCGCTGGTGAGCTTCGAACGCTGCATCAATTTGCACAAGCCCTCCGCACGCGCCGGGGCGAGCAGGTCAGCAATCGCGTTGACTACAACTTTGTCGTTCATGGTGACCCGGATTCGCGCGACGCGACGGTTGAAATCGCTGCCCGAGCTCGTGGCTCCGCAGTGGACATCATTGTCTCTGAGCTGATGATTCTCGCTAACGTGACCTGGGCTGAATGGCTCGGGAAAAACGCGATGGTGGCGATGTATCGGGTGCAGGGCGGCGGAAAAACGCGAATGAGCTCACAGCCCGGCGCCCATGAGGGCTTGAACGTACCGTCGTATTTGTGGGCAACGTCGCCCCTCCGGCGCTACTCCGATCTGCTCAATCAGCGCCAAATCATTGCCCTGATTCGCGGCGAAACCGCGCCCTATCAACGCGGAAACGCCGACTTTCTGGCGGCAATCGCCGATTTTGACCTGACCTATTCCAGTTACGCAGATTTCCAGCAGCAGATGGAGTTTTACTGGTGCGCCCGCTATTTGGAGCAGGAGAAAACGCAGCGTGTGGTCGCCACCGTCATTCGGGAAAATTTGGTGCGTTTCGATCATTTGCCAATCGTTCGGCGGATCAATGATTTGCAGCACCAAGAGCCCGGCACTAAGGTAATGCTTGCCGTGGCCGAAGTTGACCTGTTCGAACCCGACATCCATCTGCGGTTTATCGAAAAGATCGACGACTAGATTTGTCTGGTTGGACTTTAGAATCACGCTGTGAACAAGCGCTCCGCATCCCTGCAGCTCAAGCGCCCCGAGATTGCCTCGGCGGGCATGAGTCCGCTTCTGCGCTACACAGCGATTGGTTCGGTGGTGCTGCACGCAGCGGTACTCTCGGTTCATTTTGAATTGCCCAAGCTTTTTAAGCAAAATGCGCCGTCGCCGCCGCTTGAGGTGTCGTTGGTTAACGCCCGCACCGTTACCAAGCCCTCGAAAGCAGACTTCTTAGCGCAGGCTAATCTCGACGGCGGCGGCAACACCGACGCCAAGCGCCGCCTGAGCTCTCCGCTCCCCCGCGCCGCCGTTGATGCGCAGCAAACCCAGCTGGCAATCGCGCGCGAACAGCTGGAAACGCTCGAGCGACAAACGCGCGAACTGATGCAAAAGCTGCAAAGCAAAAACAAAATTACCAACCAGCGCGAGACCGACGAAATGACCAAAGCGGATACCGCTGCGACGTATCGTCAGCTCTCCGACAAAGCACTTGAATTGCAACGCCTTGAAGCACAAATTGCACGCGAGTTCGACAACTACCAGCAGCGCCCGAAAAAGAAGCACGTTGGCGCCCGCGCTATGGAGTATCGCTTTGCGCGCTATGTTGAGGATTGGCGGCAAAAAGTCGAACGTGTGGGCAACGACAACTACCCCGCCGCGGCGCGTGAGCGAAAGATTTACGGCTCGCTCGTGTTGACTGTGGGCATTAAAGCCGACGGCCGCATCGACACCATCGAAGTGGATCGCTCGTCCGGCAAAAAATTGCTCGATGCCGCCGCGCTCAAGATCGTAGAGCTGGCCGCGCCTTACGCGCCCTTTCCTGCAGACATTCGAAACGACACGGATATTTTGTACATCACTCGCACTTGGAGCTTTACCCGCGAAGGCGAATTGGAGAGCCGCGCGGGTGGCGTGGCAACGCCGTAGTTTGCCTCTGTGAGCACGAGAGTCGCACGCCACCATTCACTTCGCTTTGTCATGAGCCGCGCTGTCCTCGCGGTTGTGTTTTCGGCGATTTTTTTGTTCATCGCGACGCAACTTTTCTTTCTCGGCAAGGTGCTCTGGTACGAGACGCATGCGCCATCGCGAACGGCATTCATGTCATACCGAATGGGCGAGACGTCGAACTTGACGCTCAAGTATCAATGGGTTCCGTACAACAAAATTTCCCGCAATTTGAAGCGCGCCTTGATCGCTGCCGAGGACTCCACCTTCGTTGAGCACGAAGGTTTCGATTGGGACGGCATTCAGCTCGCGATGGAGAAAAATCGTGCGCGCGGCAAGACCGTCGCCGGCGGATCAACGATCACCCAGCAGCTCGCGAAAAACCTGTTTCTCTCACCCGAAAAAACATATCTTCGCAAAGGCCAAGAGGCGATCATCACCTTGATGCTCGAACATCTGCTCGACAAGGAGCGCATTCTTGAGCTCTATTTGAACGTCATCGAATGGGGCAACGGCGTGTTTGGCGCTGAGGCCGCAGCGCGCCGCTATTACGGCGTTTCAGCCGCGCAGCTCTCTGCAGAACAAGCTGCCAAGCTCGCTGCGATGGCGCCCAATCCGCGCTTTTACGAACGTAACTTCAATGCGCCGGGGCTGCGGAAAAAAGTGGGCATCATCGTGGCGCGAATGCCGCAAGTGGAGCTGCCTGAATAACGCCATGCCCTTCTGTAGCGCGATTGATTCATTGCCTTGACGCGGATTACGCCGATAACGCGGATAACGCAGATTGGCGTAGATGAATCAAAGCAAAGCCACCGTTGATAAAAAATAGTCTGATCGTTAATCTGACTCAGGCTGAGCCATTGTCATCCTGAGCAGAGCGAAGGATCACGGAGCAAATAGAAAACGTAATGGCGAGGAGAAACGGGTGCATCGTGATGCTTCGCTCCGCTCAACATGACAACTCTCTCCAAATGCTTGCTTCTGAGACAGGCTGATAGGCAGAAAAAATAATCTGCGTTCATCTGCGAAATCAGCGCAATCTGCGTCGAAAAATTCGATGTAGATTCGTGTTGCTCAACAGTAGCGCTTCCGCGAAGCTAAGAATTTTTCGCCACAGATTTCACAGATGAACACAGATTGCCAGCCAAAGCGCCCGCCAAATCCGCGCAATCTGTGAAATCTGTGGCAAAAAATAATCGATACGTTTGCATCGATCTCCACAGTCACACGGCGTAAACACTTGAGCGACCGCAACGCTCGCTAGAATTTGGGCATCGCGTTTCGCTCAACCCCACCTTGGACGTTCCCTATTCATGCTTGAAGGTCTCGACAAAGAGTCGCTTTCTGCGAGCGTGGATGATGCGCTGAGCGAGGCG
>JAAFHR010000107.1 GCA_013298455.1 Betaproteobacteria bacterium
CACTCGCTGATTTGGTGCTCGGCACGCTCCGATTTTTTGGTGAAACCCGCGCCATCGTTCGTCAATTCGTTCGCGCCAAACCCGAGCCCTTGATCGAGGCGATTTTGTGGGTGGCGGTGTATCAGCTGGCGCACAGCAAAACAGCGTCGCATGTGATTGTGTCGCAAGCGGTCGCGGCGGTTGAATCGATCAACCGGGGCGCGAAGGGCTTCGCCAACGCGGTACTTCGTAACTACCTACGTGAGCCCGAAGCGGCGCTCGCAAAAGCCCGCGAATCAGACGAAGGTGAATGGAATCATCCAACGTGGTGGGTGAAACGCGTACGCGCGGATCACCCCGATTGGTGGGAGCTCATTTTGCGAGGTGGCAACGCACAGGGGCCACTCACGCTACGCGTCAATCCGCGTCGGACGAGTGTAGAAAAACTTGTTGCCGCGTTTGCGAAAAAAGAGATCGACGTCGAGGTGCTCTCTGAGGCAGCTGTGGTGATGAAACGCGCCCGTGCCGTGCAGCGTTTGCCCGGCTTTTCAGAAGGCTGGTTTTCGGTGCAGGATGCGGGTGCGCAGTTAGCGGCACCGCTCCTTGGTGTGAAATCCGGTATGCGAGTGCTTGATGCGTGCGCCGCGCCAGGGGGCAAAGCGGCGCACATTTTGGAGATGAGCGATTGCTCGCTGATCGCGCTCGACATTGACGCCAGCCGCAATCAACGGGTGAATGAAAACTTTTCACGATTGGGGTTGCAAGGCGAAGTGCGCGACGCCGACGCGGCCGCAATCGATGCTTGGTGGGATGGCCAGCCGTTTGACCGAATCTTGCTCGATGCGCCGTGCACGGGCTCGGGCGTCGTGCGCCGACATCCGGATGGCAAATGGCTCAAGCGCGAGAGTGATATGGCGCAACTGGTGGCGCTGCAAGCGCGCTTGATCGATCAGCTCTGGCGCACCTTGGCCGTGGGTGGTCGGATGCTCTATTGCACCTGTTCGGTATTCAAATCAGAAAACGCGGGGCAAATCGAAACTGCGCTCGCTCGACACCCCGACATGCGGCGAATTCGCATCAATTTGCCCGGCGATCCGGCATCAAGCGGCGGCCAGCTCTTGCCCGGCGGCAATAAAAAGACCCACAATCACGACGGCTATTTCTACGCCTTGTTGGAGAAGATCGCTTCGTGATGCAACGCAGAGCGCTACATTCGACTTGGTGGGGCGAGCGCCGCAGCGCTTGTCGGCGATGGCTTGCCCTGCTGATCGCCACCATGATGATGGCCGCGCTGTGGGCTGAGAGCATCACCGTGCGAAGCGCCGTGGTTCGGCCGACCGACGAGGCCTTGGTCATCGACGCTGAATTCGACATCGCGCTCACCGCGCCGCTGGAGGCGGCGCTCGTGCGTGGCACACCGCTCTACTTCGCGCTCGATACCGAAATCACTCGACGACGCGCCTACTGGTTTGACGAAACGCTGCCGAGCGCGCAATCGGTGAGGCGGTTGACGTACTCGCCTTTAACAAGCTCCTATCGTGTCGACACCGGTCGCGCATTGGGGAGCGCCGCGAATTACTCATCACTCGACGAGGCGCTACGGCAAATACGTTTGATTCGTGGCCGAACCTTGGTTGAGCGAAAAGATTTGCGAAGTGGCGCGGTGTACGAAGTCTCAATCCGATTGCGGCTCGACACCTCACAATTACCGAAACCTTTGCAGGTCAACACGCTGGTGTCGCGCGAGTGGTCACTCGGTTCGGAATGGTATCGCGTGGTGGTCACACCATGAGCCACCCCGCGGACGACATCGCTGAGGCCGGACTCGGGCTAGCCCCGCCGCGCTGGGTTCGCATCGCGCGCTGGGTGCTGGCGCTGGCCGGAGCGGTGTTAATCACGGTGTTGGCCACCGCCTCTGCCAACTCAGAGCTGCTGACGCGCTACTACACCGCGCTTTTGGTCATCAACGCCGTGATCGTGGCGGGCTTGGCGGGCTTTGTGGTGTATCAAATCTCGCTCTTACTTCGCGCACGCCGCGCTGCGGTGTTTGGAGCGAAGTTGACCACGCGAATGATGATGTTTTTTGCGGTGGTAGCGGTGTTGCCCGGCGTCGTGGTGTATGCCGTTTCGGTGCAATTCATGTCGTCATCGATTGAAAGTTTCTTTGACACGCGCATCGAAAAAGCGCTCGATGCGGGGCTGCAGCTGGGCAAAACCGCGCTCAATCAACCCCTCAAAGAGCTCTCTCGCAAGGCGGAGCAAATGGCCGCGTCGGTTGCCGCCAATGAACCCTCAGAGGCGCGCGTTGCCTTGAGCGCCAGCCGTGAAAGCTCTGGTGTGAGCAGCGCCGCGCTTCTAACTGCTTCAGGCTCGGTTATCGCAGTCGCCTCAGAACGACGGGATTCACCACAGCCCACGACCCCCTCGGCGATGGAGCTGCGCCAGCTGCGCTCGATGCAATCGGTCACCACCATAGAAGCGTTGGGCGACGCTGGAATGCAGCTTCGGGTGTTGGTGCCGGTGGTGTCAAGCGCGGGGGCGCCACTTCGGTTGCTCTCGGTCACACAACCCGTGCCGACTGCGCTCCGTGAACAGGCTGAACGGGTTGAAGGCGGTGTGCGCGATTACCAAGAGTTGTCGTTTCAGCGCAATGCGTTGAAGCGTTTGTTTGCGTTTACGTTAACGCTGTTGTTGCTACTGGCGCTGCTCACGGCGCTCTCTCTAGCGGGTGTGTTTTCGGAGCGCCTTGCCGCGCCGCTCGCACGGCTCGCCGAAGGCACGCGTGCAGTAGCAGCGGGGGACTTTTCAAAGCAACAATCGGTGCGCGGCAACGATGAATTAGCGGTGCTGACGCAATCGTTTAACGCCATGACGCAGCAGCTCTCAGACGCCAGAGATCAAGACGCAAAGAATCGTCGTGCGATCGAGACCAGCAATTTGTATCTCGAAAACGTGCTGCGAAATCTCAACGCCGGTGTGCTTGTTTTCAATGATCGCTTCGTGCTGCGTGTGGCCAACGCTGCCGCGACGGTGATTTTGCAAACACGGGTTGATGAGCGTGTGGGCGAGGTGCTCTCAGATTGGGCGAGTCGCGAGCCTGCGCTTTCGGTATTCGCCGATATTGTTGAGCGCAATTTCTCGCACACCAGCGACAGCGACTGGCAGCGCGAGCAAGAGATCATGATCGGCGGCAACGCGCGCACCTTGATTTTGCGCGGCTCACGGCGCGTAGTGGCTGACGTTGCGGCGCGCATCGTGGTGTTTGATGACATCACGGAAGTGCTGCAGGCCCAACGAGACACCGCGTGGGCGGAAGTGGCTCGTCGCTTGGCGCATGAAATCAAAAATCCGCTCACGCCAATCCAACTCTCCGCAGAGCGCCTTGAAATGAAGCTCACGCCACGGCTCGAAGAGGCGGAAGCGCTGATGCTTAAAAAGGGCACGCAAACGATCGTCAATCAAGTAACGGCCATGAAAAATATGGTCAACGACTTTGCGATTTATGCCCGCCGTCCGCGCCCCGGTAGCTTGCAGGCGATCGATATTGAAGCGCTGCTTCGAGAGACCTTCGAGCTCTATACGTCGTATCCCGTCTCGCTCGCACTGAACTGGAACACTGAGCTGCGTTGGGTGCGAGGCGAATCAACACGCCTGCGGCAAGTGGTTCATAACTTACTTCAAAACGCTGTGGACGCGTGTGTGGATCGTCCGGACGGCCGTGTTTCTATTGATGCCACTAGCCGTGACGCCGCCAGCGCGCCCGGCGCAAACCTGCCGCCCGCACAGGAATTGGTGCTGCGATTCTGCGACAATGGGGCAGGGTTTGAAGCGTCGGTGCGCGCTCGCGCGTTTGAGCCCTACGTGACCACCAAATCCAAAGGCACTGGACTCGGTTTAGCCATCGTGAAAAAAATCATCGATGAGCACAAGGGCCGAATTGGTCTCGATAACAGCAGCAGCGGTGGTGCCGTTGTCACCATCGTGTTGCCCATTTTGGATAACGAGAAAGTTAGCGATTGATTGCTCCCATTGAAATCTTAGTGGTCGATGATGAGATCGGTATTCGTGAGTTGTTGCACGAAATACTCGAAGACGAAGGCTATGTCGTGCATCTCGCAGAAAACGCGACGGCGGCCAGAGCGCTTCGTGAAAAACATGATCCCGCGCTGGTGCTACTAGACATTTGGATGCCGGATTCCGACGGCGTCTCGTTACTCAAAGAATGGAAATCAGCCGGGCGTCTCACCATGCCGGTGATCATGCTGTCGGGTCACGCGACCATTGAAACAGCCGTTGACGCCACCCGAATCGGTGCTTTCGATTTCTTAGAAAAACCCATTGGCCTGCAGAAACTGTTGGCAACCGTTCAGCGTGCACTCAAGGCGGGCCGCGCCAAGCCTCGCAGTACGCTTAATTTGTCGGAGCTGGGTGCGAGTCCGACGGTGAATGAACTTCGGTCGCGGATGGAGCTTCTGCTCGCGGAGCAGCGACCCATTTTGTTAACCGGTGAGGTGGGCGCTGGCTTTACTGAGTGCGCGCGCGCCGTGCATGAGCCCAACACGCCTTGGATCACCTTAGAGAGCGGTCAACGGCTCATCAACAATCCGCTCGAAATTTTGGAGAGCGCGCGCGGCGGCACACTGTTTTGCTCTGAAGTTTCACAGCTTTCGCGCAGTGAACAGCGCTCGCTCGCCTTCATGTTGGGCAAGATGGCGAGTTATTCCGTGCGAGTAGTCTGCGCGAGTTCTGAGCCCTTGGGCCAACTCTCGGGCGAGGGCCGGTTTGATCCGAATTTGTACGCGTCGCTCTCGGCGAGCACCGTGGTGATCGCGCCGCTTCGAGCGCGTCGTGCAGATCTGCCAGGGCTCATTGAGCGGTGTGCACAGGCGTTTTCGGCGGATGCGCCGGCACGTCTCTCTCCCGAAATTCGAGCGCTTCTGGAATCAGCGCCGTGGCCGGGTAATTTGATTCAACTGCAAAGTGTGCTGTCAAGTTTGCTGTTATCAAGCACCGAAGACATCACGGTCGAACATTTGCAAGCCATTTTGGGTGACCTGCATCAAAGCGCGCCCAACGATCAGCCGCAGTTGCCGCCCGACTTTTTTGACCTGCCGCTTCGCGAAGCGCGTGAAGCGTTTGAGCGGGTGTATTTCGAAAATTTATTGGGCCGCGAGTCGAGCAATATGAGCCGCGTGGCGGACCGTGCGGGCTTGGAGCGAACCCACCTTTATCGGAAGCTCAAGCAGCTCAATATCCGCTTTCCGCGTCGCGCCGCTACGCCAACGGAATAGGAAGTTTCGGGCTTTTCAAATAAAGCATAGCGAGATAGTAATCGCTAACTTTTCACGCTAAGACGGCACACGCTACCAGCGCTCCACGCCTGTGGATAACTTTGTAATTTGAAGCGCCAACGCGGTACAATAGTGCTCGACTTGAATCCTCAGGTTAGCCATTTTCGCGGGACCCTTTAGCTACTTGTTATGTCGACGTTTTGGTCCCATTGCCTCACACATTTTGAACGCGAATTGTCGGCGCAACAATTCGCGACATGGTTTCGCCCATTGCATGCGGTTGAAGAGGGCAATCGATTGATTGTGGTTGCGCCCAATCCATTTGTGGGTAAGTGGGTGCGTGATCGATTCATGCCCTCGATTGAGCGCTTGGCGACCGAATTCCCATCCGAGCAGGGCTTTTCGATTGATCTTCGAATTGACGGCGCGGCTTCCGCTGTCACCAACTCCGCTGGCGCAACCAAGGCAACCTCCGCTTCATCTAATGCTTCATTGGCCACAACCTCCGCGGCTCGTGATTTCCGCGTAGAAGACGCTGCCGCGCCAGAAACGCTGCTTTTGAGTAGCAGCGCGCCGCGAAAGCTTACGTCGAATGGCAATACGCCGCCGCAAACTAACGGCGTTTATCGCGACCCGAGCACAACACATCGAGAATCGGCACTCAACTCGTCGTTCACCTTCAATTCGTTCGTGACCGGCAAGGCCAATCAACTCGCTCGAGCAGCCGCACTCCAAGTCGCAACCAATCCGGGCGACGCCTACAACCCGATGTTTATCTACGGCGGTGTCGGGCTTGGCAAAACGCATTTGCTGCAAGCCATTGGTAACGAGCTCATCGCGCATCGCCCAGAAGCGCGGGTTCGCTACATTCATGCCGAGCGCTACGTCTCAGATGTGGTGAAAGCGTATCAACACAAAGCATGGGACGCCTTCAAGCAAAGCTACGCCTCGGTCGATTTATTGTTGATTGATGACATTCAGTTTTTCAACAACAAAAGCAGCACGCAAGAGCAGTTTTTTTATCTCTTCAATTCGCTCATCGAAGCGAAAAAGCAGGTCATCATCACCTGTGACACCTACCCTAAAGAAATTGAAGGGATCGAGGATCGCTTAAAGAGCCGCTTCAGCTGGGGTTTAACGGTTCAGGTGGAACCGCCAGAAACCGAAATGCGAGTAGCAATTCTGCTCGCCAAAGCGCAGCAAATCGGCGCGAAACTTGATGAGAGTGTGGCGTTTTTTATCGCGAAACACATCCGCTCGAATGTGCGCGAACTCGAAGGCGGTTTGAAACGTGTCGTTGCCTACGCTGGCTTTCACAATCTTGAAATTACGCCACAGGTCGCCAAAGATGCGCTACGCGATTTGCTCGCCGTACAGTCGCGTCAAATTTCGATTGAAAACATCCAAAAAACGGTCGCTGATTACTACAAGATCAAGGTGAGCGACATGCATTCAAAGAAGCGCTCACGAATCGTTGCGCGGCCTCGGCAAATGGCCATGGCGCTCTCAAAAGAGCTCACCTCGCTCTCGCTTCCGGAAATCGGTCAAAACTTTGGTGGACGCGATCACACCACCGTACTCCACGCTTGCCGACAAATCGCCACACTGAAAGAAAGCACCGCACAAATTCAGCACGACCATGCATTTTTGTTGCAGTTGCTTCGTAGCTAGTGATTCCCAGTCAACACACTCACTGAAGACACCTGAAGTTCAAGCGTTTTTTTGACGCAGATTGGCGCGGATTTCAATGGATTTACACAGATTTTTAGGAGAAGGTCACAAGAAAACTCACAGAAATCATCAGCAGATTCAGCGCTAATCCGCCTGAAACTCTGCGGAAATCTGCGTCAAAAAATGAGGCAGTTGGTTTGGCGCTACCGCGCTAAAACTCTCATAGCCCTCTGTAGGATTTGTGGATAACTGTCAGTAATCCCTGATTCAACAAACGACACACATTCCAGCCACACCGAATACGCACTCATATCACTACTTTTTTCTTTGCTAAGTCATTGAACGATCAAACAAAAAAGCAGTTACCCACATTCCTCAAATTCTCTTATTAAATAGTATTACGTATATATGCAACTTAAGAACATATCTCGTGATTTGGTTCTGAAACCGCTGCAAGCCGTCTCCGGCATTGTTGAGCGACGGCAAACCTTGCCGATTCTCGCCAACGTGTTGCTGGAGCATCGTGGCAATCGGCTGACAACGGTCGCTACCGATCTTGAGTTGCAGATTTCTGCGAGCGTTGAGGTTGAGCAATCGGGAGATCAGTCGATTACTGTTGCGGCGCGAAAGCTGCAAGACCTGCTACGCGCCCTGCCTGACGCGAGCACCGTGTCGTTGGACGCCAAGGATGGCAAGATGACGGTGAAGGCCGCCAAGAGCCGTTTTAGCTTGCAGACGCTACCTGCTGCAGACTACCCGCGGCTCACCATGAGCCAAGAGCAACTGCAAAGCTTTTCTTTGCCGCAAAAATTGCTCAAGGCGACGTTGCGTTTAGTTGAATTCGCGATGGCGCAACAAGACATCCGTTTTTATTTGAACGGCATGCTGTTCGTGCTCGAGAAAAACCAGCTGATTTGCGTTGCCACCGATGGCCATCGCTTGAGTTACGCCTCGATGCCGATCGAAGGCGATTTCGCGAAACAAGAAATCATCGTGCCACGCAAAACAGTGATGGAGCTTTCGAAACTGTTGGCCGACACAGACGAGCCTTTGAAGATCGATATCTTGTCGAATCAAGTGCGGTTCAGCTTCGCCAACATCGAGCTCACGAGCAAAGTGATCGATGGAAAATTCCCTGATTACAACCGTGTGATTCCCTCGGCGCACACCAAGATCATCACGATTGAACGTGCGCTGTTGCTGCAAACCTTGCAACGCGCGGCGATTCTCTCGAACGAGCGATTCCGTGGTGTTCGGATCGGTCTCGCGCCAGCCACATTGAAAATTGCCTGTACCAACAACGAGCAAGAAGAGGCCGAAGAAGAAATCGAAATCGCCTACGACGGCGGCAGCATGGAGATTGGTTTCAACATTAATTACTTGCTCGATGCCTTAGCAACCGTAAGCTCAACCGAGGTCACGATGGCGCTGCAAGATTCGGCAGCCAGTGTGCTTTTCACCGTGCCTGGACGCAGCGATTTCAAATACGTCGTGATGCCGATGCGCATCTAAACGAGCTTTTTCAATGAACGCCAAACGGATATTGGGCTTCATTGATATTTATTAGTTATTCAACCAAACTCAATTTAATTCGTTAGCCCAGAATTTATAGGGCTTTCATTCATAAAGTTAGCGACCTATGGCAGAGAACGATAAGAAACCCGCCGCGGAATACAACGAAGATTCGATTCGAATCCTTGAGGGCTTAGAGGCCGTCCGAAAGCGCCCAGGCATGTACATCGGCGACACGAGTGACGGCAGTGGTTTGCATCACATGGTGTTCGAAGTGTTGGACAACGCCATCGATGAATCACTCGGTGGCTATTGCGACGACATCAAAGTCACGATCCATTCCGACAATTCAATTTCTATTTCCGACAACGGTCGCGGCATTCCAACGGCGATCAAGCAAGACGATAAGAAAAAGCGCTCGGCGGCTGAAATCGTGATGACCGAGCTGCACGCAGGCGGCAAGTTCGATCAGAACAGCTACAAAGTCTCAGGCGGTTTGCACGGCGTGGGTGTGTCGGTGGTGAACGCGCTGTCGGATTGGCTGAGGCTCAAGGTGTGGCGCGACGGAAAAATTCATGAAATGGAATTCCGTCAAGGCGTTCCGGTTTCGCCGTTGAAGATAACGGGCGACACCAAAAAGCGCGGCACCGAAGTGCATTTCTTGGCGTCGACTGAAACCTTCATTCACGTTGAATATCACTTCGAAATTCTCGCCAAGCGCATTCGCGAACTCTCGTTTTTGAATCACGGCGTGAAGATTGAGCTCATCGATCAGCGCACTGGCAAGAGTGAAAACTTCGCGCATTCTGGCGGCATCAAGGGCTTCGTT
>JAAFHR010000108.1 GCA_013298455.1 Betaproteobacteria bacterium
CGCGGCGGTTGCACGACGTTGTTGGTCAACGGAGACGCCGTGTATTGTTGGCTGCGCCACTGATTGGCCGCTCCGCGCATCTCTGCCGAGCCATGCCGATCCCGCATGCCACCAAGGGCTGTCGGGATCGGGCGCGAAGTAAGCAGCGTAGCGGTGCATTTTCATCTGGATTGAGTCTGACTCGAAGGATTCCAATTGCAAGACGGTTCAAATATGGAACGATGTTCGGTGCTTTTTGCCACCGATTTCACAGATTGCACAGATTTCAGCTGACTTCATTGACGCTGATCTGTGTAATCTGTGAAATCGGTGGCAAAAGATACTTATGTCAACCACTTTGGGTTGGCTAACCGGGCGTGAATGCTGAGGTCACTGTCATCAAACCTACACACGCGTTGCGTACGCTTATAGTCAATATTTTCTGTACTGCGAACCTAGGTTATCAACGGCATGTTTCAAAGTGTTTACACGGCGCGGGCTGACGCTGACGCCCAGCGCTCGCGCGCGGATTGGCTCTCGCTCATAGCTCGCGCACCCCAAGAATTGCTGGAGTCAGCGCTGTCGCCACATCTCGATACGCCCATTGAGTGGTTGCGACGACCCGAAACGGGTTTGATGATGGTTCAAGCGCGTGCAGGCGGGAGCGCAGAGCGTTTTAATTTGGGGGAAATCACCGTCACCCGGTGCACTGTGCGTGTCACACCAGCGCAGAGCTCGGTGCCGCTTGTGGGCGTTGGCTACCTTTTGGGGCGATCACACCGGCGTGCGCATTTGGCGGCGCTGGCTGATGCACTGCTGCAAAACGATTCGTTTCACGCAGCACTGAGTGCCGAATTGCTGCGGCCCACTCGCGACTACCTCGCGCGATTGCAAGCCGAGCGGACCGACAAAGCGCAGCGCACCAAGGTTGAGTTTTTCACGGTAGCTCGTGAGAGCTCTGGCGCTGAGGCCGACGAGCGAGAGGAAGTGTGAGGCAGTATGGCAGCCGTTGATCTCTCCACGCTAGGTGCTGGATTTTCTGATCTTGCGATCGGTAGCCAGACCGTATTTAGAGCTGCCCTCCATGCGCTCTCTCACCCCGGGCGCATCGTGCCAGTTCCCCACGATGCAAAGACGCCAGCAGCCGCGCAGCCGGCCTCTGCCGCAATCTTATTGGCGCTCGTTGATCCTGATTGCAAAGTGTGGATGTCACCCACGCTCGCTCAATCTGACGCGCCTTCATGGCTGCGGTTTCATACGGGCTGTGCCCTGATCAATGACCATCGGCTTGCTCAGTTTCTGTGGGTGGCGAGGGGTGACCCGTTACCAGCCTTCGGTGAACTCCGTCAGGGTTCCGACGCTGATCCCGATCAAGGCGCAACTGTGGTGATTGACGTTGCTGGAATTGATTCGACAGCGGCCGAGGGCGCGTGGCGTTTGACTGGGCCTGGCATTCAAGCAGTCACGCGGCTCAGCGTTGACGGACTACCGGCGCAATTTGTCGAAGATTGGCGGCGCAACCATGCGGCGTTTCCCTGCGGCATCGATGTTTTTCTCGCCTGCGAGTCCGACGTGGTGGGACTTCCGAGAACGACGACTATTGAAGCTATAGCAAGCGCGGCATTGGAGGCCTGAGATGTATGTAGCCGTGAAGGGCGGAGAGGCCGCCATCGTCAATAGTTACGATTTGCTCGCGCAACAACGCCGTGGCGACGTTGCTACCCCGGAGCTGTCGGTGACTCAAATTCAACAGCAATTGAAGCTCGCCGTGGATCGCGTCATGACCGAAGGATCGGTCTACGACCCTGAATTGGCGGCCCTTGCGATCAAGCAATCCTCGGGCGATTTGGTCGAAGCGATTTTCCTGCTGCGCGCTTACCGAGCCACCTTGCCGAGGCTCGGAACAACGCGCCCGATTGCCACCGAGCGAATGGCGCTCGACCGACGCATCTCCGCTACGTTCAAGGATTTGCCCGGCGGCCAAGTGCTCGGACCCACCTACGATTACACCCAGCGTTTGCTGGATTTTTCTTTGCTAGCGAACGACGCAAGTGTCGCCCCGGAACGAGCTCCGCTACCTGCGAACATCGATCAATCGGACAACACAACCTTCACGCCCCGAGTGGTTGATCTACTGAATCGTGAAGGTCTCATCGAAGTTCAAACACCACCCGCGGGCGATCCAGCGCCAACCGACATCACTCGCGAACCGCTTCGTTTCCCAGCGGATCGCGCAACGCGTTTGCAGAATTTAGCGCGTGGTGATGAAGGATTTTTGTTGGCGATGGCCTATTCAACGCAACGCGGCTATTCGCATTCACATCCGTTTGTGGGCGAGATTCGCTTTGGCAGTGTGGAGGTGGAGATCGAGCCCGAAGAGCTGGGATTTCCGATCTCGATTGGCGACATCGAAATCACCGAATGCGAAATGGTCAATCAGTTTGCGGGTAGCAAGACAGAGCCGCCGCAGTTCACACGGGGTTACGGCTTGGCGTTTGGGCACAGCGAACGCAAAGCCATGGCGATGAGTTTGGTAGATCGAGCGCTCAGAGCCGAGGAGCTGGGCGAAGCCATTGAAGCGCCAGCACAAATGCAGGAATTCGTGCTCTCCCACAGTGACAGTCTTGAGGCGTCGGGTTTTGTGCAACATCTGAAATTGCCGCACTACGTTGATTTCCAATCGGAGCTCGAGCTCGTTCGAAAGATGCGATCGAGCGCGCCGACAAATCACACCGACGGACTGGACACTGCAGGATGAGTCAACAAACAATCGAAGTGCATCCGATGCCGTTAACCACGCCGCAAGAATCACGGGTCGCCGAAATGTCCGCGCTCGACGGTGAATTCAATTTCGCGTATCTCGACGAGCGCACTAAACGAATGATCCGTCGCGCGCTCTTAAAGGCTGTCGCGATCCCCGGTTATCAAGTGCCTTTTGGGTCGCGTGAAATGCCTCTGCCCTACGGTTGGGGTACCGGTGGCATTCAGGTCACGGCCTCAGTGATTGGGCCGAACGACGTATTGAAGGTGATCGATCAAGGCTCAGACGACACGGTGAACGCCGTCAACATTCGCCGCTTTTTTGAGCGCACCACGGCCGTCCGGACGACAACCGCGACGCTTGAAGCCACACTCATCCAAACCCGGCATCGCATCCCTGAAACGCCGCTGCAAGAAGGGCAAGTGCTGATTTACCAAGTGCCCGTGCCCGAGCCGATGCAGCGCCTCGAACCGCGTGAAGCTGAAACCCGCATGCTGCATGGCCTTGCCGAGTATGGCTTGATGCACGTCAAACTCTATGAAGACATTGCGCGCTACGGCCACATCGCCACGACCTACGATTACCCTGTGCTGGTCAATGATCGCTACATCATGTCACCGTCGCCGATTCCGAAGTTCGACAACCCCAAGATGCACATGAATCCGGCGCTTCAGCTCTTCGGCGCTGGACGTGAAAAGCGAATCTATGCCGTGCCACCCTACACGAAGGTCGAAAGCCTTGGCTTCGAAGATCATCCATTTGAGGTGCAGCGCTGGGACGCTGCATGCGCGCTCTGCGGCGCAGAGGATAGCTTCCTCGATGAAATTGTGACTGACGACGCCGGTGGTCGAATGCATGTGTGCTCGGACTCGCACTACTGTGAAACGCGGCAGCAAGCGCAGGCGGCAATCAGTTCACCTGTGGAAGCGCCATGAGTGCACCGCTACTACAAGTGCGCGATGTCAGCAAACGTTTCGGTGATCAGCTGGCATTGCACAGCACCTCGTTTGATCTGTGGCCGGGAGAAATTTTGGCAGTGGTTGGCGAATCGGGCTCAGGAAAGACCACGCTCCTCAATCTCATCGCGGCCCGCTTGCGCTCAGACAGCGGTAGCGTGCATTTCGACACTCGCGATCAAGGGCTGCAAGATGTCTTCAAGATGACACAAGCCGAGCAGCGATTACTCGCCCGAACTGATTGGGGATTTGTGCATCAGCATGCCGCCGATGGGTTACGGATGGATGTATCAGCGGGCGCGAATGTAGGTGAGCGGCTGATGGGTCTGGGCGAGCGTCACTATGGTCGATTGCGAGCGGCAGCGACGCATTGGTTGCAACGCGTTGAGATTGATCCAAGCCGCATTGATGACGCGCCGCGCAATTTCTCCGGTGGCATGCGTCAGCGATTACAAATCGCTCGTAACTTGGTGACCAAACCGCGTTTGGTTTTTATGGATGAACCCACCTCGGGGCTGGATGTGTCGGTGCAGGCGCGGCTCCTGGATCTGCTGCGGCAGCTCACGCGGCAGATGCAACTGGCCGCAGTGATCGTGACCCATGATCTTGCTGTGGCGCGGCTCCTTTCGCAGCGCATGATGGTGATGCAAAAAGGCGTCGTCGTGGAAGCCGGTCTCACCGATCAGGTGCTGGACGATCCGCAGCATGCGTACACGCAGCTACTGGTCTCTTCGGTGTTGCAGCCATGAGCACGCCCTTGCTGCAATTGATCGACGTGTCAAAGCACTTCACCCTGCACAACCAAGGCGGGGCAACGCTTCGCGTGCTCGACCATGCGAACTTGAGCGTTGACTCCGGCGAATGTGTGATCCTGCAAGCGCCGTCAGGCATGGGCAAGAGCACGCTCCTGAAGCTCATCTATGCGAGTTACCGAGCCAGTAGTGGCCGAATTTGCGTTCGCGATTCGGCGGGCGAAACGGTTGACGTGACAACGGCGAGTGCGCAAACCTTAGTTCGGTTACGCCGTGAATCGATGGCATACGTCAGTCAGTTTCTTCGCGTGATCCCTCGTGTTTCGGCGCTTGATTTGATCGCTGAGCCGTTGATCGATAGCGTCGATTCGGATGACGCCGTGAAGTGTGCGCATGACGCCGCCAAAGCGCTGCTGTCACGCTTGAGTATCCCCGAGCGGTTGTGGCACCTGCCACCCGCGACATTCTCGGGCGGCGAGCAGCAGCGGATCAACATCGCGCGAAGTTTGATCAAACCTAAAGCGCTGGTGCTTCTAGACGAGCCCACAGCGTCACTGGATCGCGCGAACACCGGGGTGGTCGTGCAGTTGATTGACGAAGCACGCGCTCAGGGCTCGGCCATCGTGGGCGTATTTCATGACAGCGAGGTCGGCGCGAGCGTTGCCACTCGGTATGTCAATGTTGCAGATTTCAGAGGTTCAGTATGAGCGGTCAGTTGGTTTTGAACAATGCACGAATCGTGATGGCTGATGAGCTCATCCGCGGTTCGGTACAGGTGGTGGGTGGGCGGATTCAGTCCGTCGATGCGGGTCACACATCCGTCATGGAGGGCATTGATTTCGAGGGCGACTACTTGCTCCCGGGGCTCGTCGAAATGCATACGGACAACTTCGAGCGCCACTTGATGCCGCGCCCCAAAGTTCAGTGGGCGGAGCTGCCAGCGCTCTTAGCGCACGACGCTGAGATTGCTGCAGCGGGCATCACCACAGTCTTTGATGCGCTTGGTGTGGGTGAGGCTGATACCGAGAGTCTTCGCGGCACCGCGTGGCATAGCGTAGTCAGTACGATCGACATGGCCGCTCACCATGATCTGCTTCGGGCTGATCACTTTCTGCATGTTCGCTGTGAGCTGCCAGCGCCCAATACGATCGACTTGTTTGAGCCGTTTCGAGCGCATCCTCGGCTGTCGCTCATTTCACTGATGGATCACACGCCCGGCCAGCGGCAGTGGGAAGATATCGAACAGGCACGAACGTACTACACCGGAAAAAAAGGTTGGTCCAGCGAAAAATTTGAGCGACAGGTGGCACAAGCCACGATGTTGCAAGAGAAGTATGCCGAGCCGCATCGCGCCTACTTCGTTCAGTACTGCCGGGAGCACGGCATCGCGCTGGCCAGTCATGACGACACCACTGCCGCGCACGTGGCGCAGGCTCGCGCTGAGGGTGCAACTATGTCGGAATTCCCAACCACGATGCTCGCTGCGCGTGCAGCACGCGAGGCAGGCCTCGCCACTGTGATGGGCGGCCCCAATGTGGTTCGGGGTGGCTCGCACTCCGGCAACGTTGCGGCGGCGGATTTGGCGCGAGCGGGGCTTTTAGACATTCTCTCGTCCGACTACGTGCCGGGGAGCTTGTTGAGTGCGGTGATGCGCTTGGTGCACGACGGCATTTTGAGTTTGCCGCAGGCTGTGGCGACGGTCACCAGCGCCCCCGCCAAAGCCACGGGCTTACACGACCGAGGGGTGATCGCGCCCGGCCTTCGAGCGGATTTGCTGCAAGTTCGTATGTTCGATTTGGCTGACGGAACACAGCAGGCCTTGGTTCGTGCCGTCTGGCGCGAAGGTCGACGCGTGCTCTGACACAAGCGTGTCATCGCTCGGTCACAAAACCGTCACGTGATGCTTGGAAACTTCCAGCTGTCGACAGGACATCGGAGACAGCGTGAACACGACCACCCCGCCCGTATTGCGGATCGAGCAGCTCAATAAGCATTTTGGAAACGGCAAACACGCGTTAAACGACGTGAGCTTGACTGTGCAACGCGGCGAAATGGTCGCCTTGATTGGCGCCTCAGGATCGGGCAAGTCGACATTGCTTCGCCACATTGCTGGATTGATTCCCGCCGATGGTTCATCGCTCTCTCGTATCGAAATCGACGGTGTTTTGGTGCAATCGGGTGGCAAGATCGACGCCAACATTCGCAAAGTGCGCGCCCAGATCGGTTTCGTATTTCAGCAGTTTAATTTGGTGGATCGACTTCCCGTTTTAATGAACGTGATGATCGGCCAGTTGCATCGGATGCCATTGTGGCGCGGTTGGATGCGGCTCTTTTCGCAGCAGGAACGTGCGCTTGCGTATGAGGCGTTACATCGTGTAGGCATCGCTGATTGCCACGCGCAGCGCGCCTCTACGCTCTCTGGCGGCCAGCAACAACGCGCAGCGATTGCGCGCACTTTGGTGCAGGGCGCAAAGGTCGTTTTGGCGGACGAGCCCATCGCCTCACTCGATCCCGAATCATCGCGAAACGTGATGGAAATTCTCACGCGTATCAACCGAGAAGATCGCTGCACGGTGATCGTGTCATTGCATCAAGTCGAAATCGCCATGCAGTATTGCCCCAGAGTGATCGCGCTCAATAAAGGCCGCGTGGTATTTGACGGCGCATCGTCAACGCTCACCCCTGCGATGCTCAGTGAACTCTACGGCGTGCAAGCGGCCGAGCTCTTCGGCGGCAATCCGAATCGAATTGGCGCCAGCGTTTCGGACACGTCCGCAGTGCCTCCGAACGTTGGCCTTGCGAGCCCATTGCTCAAAGCGGCGTAGCACGTACGAGCTACGCACCCCAACCGAATTCAACCCCTCAACTTCAAACCACTCAGAGAGATCACAATGAAAAAACTACTGATCGCCGCCGCCTTGGGCGTAACGTCATTGTCCGCGGTAGCGCAAGACATCAACTTTGGCATCATCTCCACCGAGTCGACGCAAAATCTAAAGCAGGATTGGCAGCCGGTCATCGACGACATGAATAAGCAAACCGGTCTCAAGGTGACTGCATTCTTCGCCCCTGATTACGCGGGCATCATCGAAGCGATGCGCTTCAACAAAGTGCAAGTGGGTTGGTTTGGTAACAAAGCCGCCATGGAAGCGGTTGATCGCTCCAACGGCGAAGTATTTGCGCAGATGGTTAACGCCGACGGCACGCAGGGCTACTACTCGCACTTGATCGCACACCGCGAAAGCGCGATCAATAACGTCAACGACATCATCAAAAACGGCAAGAGCTTGAGCTTTGGCAATGGCGATCCAAACTCGACCTCGGGCTTCTTGGTGCCAGGCTTCTACGTGTTTGCACAAAACAAAATTGATCCACGCACCCATTTCAAATTGACCCGCAGCGCCAATCACGAAACCAACGCGCTCGCCGTTGCCAACAAGCAAATCGATTTCGCAACCAACAACAGCGAAAACCTTGAAAAGATGCAGCAGCGCCATGCGGACAAGTTCAAAGATATCAAGGTCATTTGGACGTCTCCGCTGATCGCGCTCGATCCGCTGGTGTGGCGTAAAGATCTGCCGCAAGGCACGAAAGACAAGCTCAAAGCGTTTTTCTTGAACTACGGCAAGACCGACGCTCGCGAAAAAGAGAACCTCATGAAGCTCTCGAAGCTCTCGGGCTTCAAAGAGTCGAGCAACGCACAGCTCACACCGATTCGTCAGCTCGACTTCTTTGCGCAAATCAACAAGATCAACGCCGACACATCACTGAGCGACGCTGACAAGAAAACACGCGTCGCCGAAGTTGAAAAGAAATTAGCCGCGCTGAACTAAGCGCCGAGCAGCCACCTTTGAACGCGCGCTCCGGCGCGCCAGCCCTGCACGCTCTCTCTTTCGCGTGCAGCGACCTGCGACTCGTCGCAATTGACTGAACGTAAGAAGTCCATGAACGCGTCAACCCTTACCGCCAACTCACCGCTCGCTGTGCCCAATCCGCCGAAGCGAAGCTTGCTTTGGTACTTTAGTTGGGCGGCGGTGCTGATCATTCTCGTTGGATCGTGGAAGGGCGCGGATATGCGCCCCTTCGACTTGGTGCGCGACTCCGGCAACATGAGCACTTACGCATCGGAGTTTTTCCCACCAAACTTTTCGCATTGGCGCCTGTACGTGACCGAAATGGTGATCACGCTTCAAATCGCCGCGTGGGGTACCGCGCTCGCAGTGATTTCCGCCGTTCCCATGGCGCTGATGGCGTCGGCCAACATCGTGCCGTGGTGGATTTATCAACCGATGCGCCGCTTTATGGACGGCTGCCGCGCGATTAATGAAATGGTATTTGCGATGCTCTTTGTGGTCGCGGTCGGGCTTGGCCCCTTCGCAGGCGTGTTAGCGCTTTGGGTGCACACGAGCGGAGTGTTGGCGAAGCTCTTTTCTGAAGCGGTGGAGGCCATTGATCCGCAGCCGGTTGAGGGCATTCGCTCAACGGGCGCGGGCGCAATGCATGAAATCGTTTACGGCGTGATCCCACAGGTGATGCCGCTGTGGATTTCCTACACCTTGTATCGCTTCGAATCGAATGTGCGCTCGGCCTCAGTCGTGGGCATGGTTGGCGCGGGCGGCATCGGCGTGGTGCTCTGGGAAATCATTCGCGGCTTTCAGTACGCTGAGACCTGCGCCGTGATGTTGATCATCATCGTATCGGTGAGTGTGATCGATCTGATTTCTGCACGCATTCGTAAATCACTGGTTTGATTGGCGCACCAATGGCACTCAGCTTGAGCGAAATCGTTACGCTGTTTGAAA